>JBFZAQ010000023.1:0-8141 GCA_041308885.1 Candidatus Omnitrophota bacterium
TTTTGCTAAAATCAACACCAAGTGTTATCATAGCTTTGTCCTCCTTTGTTGGGTTAATTTTGCCACCTTTAGTCTACTACTAAAGGCAGAGGAGGACACAACTATTCATTTTAACTGAGGACGCTCTACCTACCCGTCATTCTGAGCCCCGCCGCAGGCGGGGCGAAGAATCCGACTTCCTTAGATCCTTCGTCGCGCTGCGCGCTCCTCAGGATGACGCGCTCCCACTCCGTCATTCTGAGGCCGCGCGGCTTTCTCCTCGCGGGCGGCCGAAGAATCCAACGGCAACCTAGATCCCTCCCCCTCGCTTCGCTCGGGGTCGGGATGACGAGAACGCCTGCGGCGCCTAGGGACGACTAAAAAAAATCCAAAAATGCCAAAGTGCCAACAAATCATGGTTCGACTTCGTCCCTCGCTATGCTCGGGACTTCGCTCACCATTCTACTGGCCGCCGCGGACTGGACGTATATAGTACGGGTTAGTCTTAGCGCTGTTGACCACGTAGCCGTTGATGAAGTTCACGTACCAGGCGTAGGACGTATTGTCGACGTAGGTACTGCTGGACCAATAGAAGTTAGCCTGGCTGGTAAAATATGTTGTGTTAATAGAGGGATTATAAACGCTATAGTCAACAATGGTCATAAGTTCTTTGATGTTAGGCAGGCGCCAGTCGCTGTAGCCGGCGTAGGTCAGGTTTTCGCAGGCTGGGATGGCATTGGCCCAGGTGTAGGTGCCGCCTACTCCGGCGGAGGTGGGGTTGGCTACCCACATCAGCCCGGTGGCATTGTCGGTGATGGTGCCGTCGCCGTTGTTGGTGAAACGGGTGCCTGTCCAGCCCTTCTCGTAATCGCCGTCGTCAGAGGCCTGATAGCTGGTGGTTTGGCCGGTCTTGGGGACACCCCGGGCAATGCCAAAGGTGACGTTGGCGGCATATGCCTGCTGAACTGTGAAAAGACAAACCGCCACTAAGGCGAACCACAAATTTCTCTGTTTCATTTTTCCCCTCCTTTTATTTTTGTCATTCTGACGAAACTTTGCTATGCTCCCCTCAAGATAAAAGATCTTACGCTACTTAAGAAATATCAAAGTAACCAAACCGGCTACTAGGCAATAGTACCCGAAATAATGCAACCTAGCCTTAAGCACCACGTTCTTCAGAATAGCTAGGGCCAATAAACCCACCAGACAACTGACGATAAACCCGACCGATAGGCCGCCCATATTATTCTGCCAAGCATTTCCTATATCTTTAGCCTCAAGAATGGCTGCCCCCGTAATCGCCGGGATAGAAGCCAAAAACGAAAAAGTAAAAGCGGTCTGCCGGTCAATCTTGCGAAATAATAAAGTCGCCAGGGTGATGCCCGAACGCGATATCCCCGGGATAATGGCAATGCCCTGCGCAACACCCAAGACGGCCGCATCTTTAATATCAATCAGGTCGCGGCGGCCTAAGCCGATACGCCGGGTAAGCAGTAAAATTGCGCCGGTCACCAATAAAGAAAAACCTACGTACCGGGTTGAGGTGAACAGCCGCTCAAAGAAATCTTTTCCGCTTAGGCCGATCATGCCGGTAATCACGGTTACTACCGCGATATAGACTACCCATTTGCCGTTACGCAACATCCCCCGGATATCCTTGGCAAAAAAGATAAACAGCGCCAGCATCGTGCCTAAATGCAGGATCACCGATACGGCCACCTCTTCCCCGGCCATGCCGAAGAACTTCTGAAAAATAACCAGGTGCCCGGAGCTAGAGACCGGCAAAAACTCGGTTAATCCCTGAATAACGCCCAAGATAATGAATTTCAACATTATTATATCCTACAAATACACCACGTCTTCGCCGTGATAGAGCGAAAGGAACAAAAGCATATAGTCGCGTAAATGCCTGGTGAGGAGAAAATTATTGCGCACATGCTCTTTGCCGTTCTCCCCTAATTTCCTGGCATAATCGGGGCTGTTAAGAAGCTGCTTGATGGCAAAAGCCGCCCCGTCCACCGAATGACAAAGCAGCCCGGAATATTTATGTTTAATTTGCAGCGGGATGCCCCCGACGTTGGAGGCGACAACCGGCTTGGCTTTCCAGAGCCCTTCAGACACGGTCAGGCCAAAGCCTTCCTTGAGCGATTTTTGGATTATTACGGTTGATGCCCACTGCAAGGCATTGACTTCAATATCATTCTGAGGCAATAGCAAAATATGGATATCCCGGTCATTTTCTGCTTCAGCTTTAACTTCCTCTAAAACCTTTAATCCTTCCGGATCATCGCTCGCAGTGCCCCCGGCTAAGATCAATTGACAATCAATATAGCGTTTTACCTGTTGATAGGCCGCGATAACCCCGAGTGGGTCCTTTAAACGATCAAAGCGCGAAATTTGGGTCAATATAGGCTTATCCTTAGTTATGCTGTATTTGCGCAGAACTGCGTCAATAGTTTCTTGAGGCAGCTGCCGATTCTTGTCGCTTAAAGGGTCAATTGAAGGCGGGATTAAAAACTGCCTGATCGGCAACTGCGGAGAAAATTCCGGAGACGAAAACACCGCCGAGTCATACTTGTCGATAAAATCCTTGAGGAATTTCCAGACTCTCTGATTAGGGCCGGATACATCAATATGGCACCGCCAGATCCATTTATTATCGGATCTTTTATTGACCAGGGCAATAGGCTGCGGGTCGTGGACAAAAACAATATTTCCGGAAATATTGACTTCGGCGATATTCTTCAGGCTGGTTTCCATGAATATATCAAAATCATGCCCGGTCACGGTTTCCGGCCGGCCGTGCAAGGCATTATGGAACTTCTTGGTTACTTCAAAAAACTGCTCCCCGCCTTTAATCAGATCCCATCGCGTATCCACGCCCAGCTCTTGCAACAGGGGCACCATGCGGTTCAATATCTCGGCTACCCCGCCGCCGACAGCCGTAGAATTGATATGCTGGATGGTCTTGCCTCGCAATTTGTCGGCTAGAAGCTGCAAGTCATCAACAATGGACTGTCCTACGATAGGAATATATTCTTTTATCAGAGCCATGTTACGCGCCTATTCTTTGTTCCACGATGCGGATCAGCGCTGCGCGAAGATTTTCCAGCGTCTGCGTATATGGGTCAAGGCCGGATATCCGATCCCCCAACTCGCGGTCCCCCAGCGAATTTGCGATCCAATTGGAAAAATCATTCCCTCCGCGCTCAAGGCGCAGCCGGGCCTCAAAAATATGGAAATATATTGAATCAATGGTGATCTTTCTTAACGCGGCGGCAAATTCCTTTAAATCAATTACGCTGTACCCGGTAGGAAGGACAAAACTCACCGATTTCATAAAATGAAATTCTTCCCCGCTGCGGGAAAACTTTAATTTGGCAAAAGCGCTGTTTTTAAGATAATCTTCAATGGTCAAGGCGATTTTATCTCTTAGGGCCCGGATAGTAGGATATTGGATAATATCTATACTGGCTAACCTCTCCCCCAACTCGTCTTCCCCCAAGACTTCGGTTACCCAATAGGCAAAATCATTCGGCGGTTCGGGAGAAAGGTATTGATGCTGCTGGAGAAACCTATGCGTATGATGATAAATGCTTGATCCGGGGACCTGTTTGATCAAAGCGAGCAGCTGGGCAAGTGTCGCCGCCCTTAAACCCGTCAGCTCGGATAAATGCAGCCTGGTATGAAAACGAAACGGCTCTTGTGCCTGTTGGTAAGCCATTTAACTCGCCTCCAATAAATCAACCACGCCTTCCAGGAACTTTAAGACCTCGCGGTGATCCCGCAAATAATAACCCGCCGCGGAACTTCCAGCTTTGCCCACACGCCCGGTGATCCCCTTATTTTTCAGCGCCCGAAAGGCGTCTTCGTCGGTAAGATCATCTCCGAGATAAACGGGCAATACCCCCCTGCCGCTGAAGAGATATTTCCACCTAGCCAGAAGCCACAGGACCGCCTTGCCTTTATCCCAGTTGATCGGCGGATGAATTTCCAAAACCATTTTTCCGCTGCGTTTTTTTATTTGATTCTTGACCGCCGGCAAGATCGTGGATTCATGAAAGGCTGTTTGGACCTTAAGCCTTAGATCATCCCGGACCATCCGGTAATGCAGCGCCAAAGTCAGCCCTTTATCTTCAACGATCACTCCGTTTATGCCGGAAAGCTCTCCGGCCAGCTTGTCCCTGATCCCGGCCAGAATTGACAAATATTTGGGGTCGGTAAAAATTTTGTGTTTAATCCGCGGCCCCTCTATCTCTAAACCATGGTTGCCCACATATAGAATTCCTTTCACCCCGACCCGCCGCTTGATATCGGCCAGCGACCTGCCGCTTACGATGGCCACTTTGCATCGGGATGAAGAAACTAATTTTTCCAGAATTTCCCGCGCCTTAGGGGACAAAACAGCCCGCTCGGGAGTTTTGGCTATAGGCGCAAGAGTGCCGTCATAGTCAAGAAATATTAAAAAATTGCCCTTAGCAAAGCGCCCGCGCAATTTCCGCCATTCAGATAATAAATACTTCATTACAGCCTCTTAAGCGCGGTCAATTCGGTAATAATATTCCCGGCCCACCTATAGATATTGTTAACATTGATTATCTGGCGCATCCGCTCCATGCGTTTTCTTTTCTCCTCAAGCGGCAGTTCGATCGCGCAGCGGATGCTTTCGGCAAACTCCTCGATAGAATACGGATTGATCAGCACCGCATCGGTCAATTCCCTGGCCGCTCCGGTGAACTGGCTTAAGATAAGCGCCCCCGAAAGATCATTTTTGGCCGAAATATATTCTTTGGCCACCAGATTCATGCCGTCATGCAGAGAGCTGACAATAGCCAGATCGGCCATTTTATAAAAGGCCGCGATTTCATCGTAACAATAATGCCGCTTAAGATAAATAAACGGCTTCCAACCGGAATCGGAGTGTTTCCAATTCGTCTTCTCAATTAATTCGTCGATCTCGGCCATCAGGTCGTGATATCGCTTGATATGCACGCGGCTGGGAGCGGCGATCTGGATAAAAACAAATTTCTTTTTATATTGAGGGTATTTTTCTAAAAACCTGTCTATGGCCAGAATCCTTTCCACAATGCCTTTGGTATAGTCAATCCGGTCCACCCCTAAACCGATGATCTTGCCTTCCAGTTCAAATTCTTTCTTGATCTTGCCTATCTCTTGCTTGACCTCCGCGGCCCGCATATCCTGCTCGGCGCGGCCGTTAACGCTGATCGGGAACGCCCGGACAAAAGTTTCTTTTTCGGACCGGACAATGCTGAATCTTTCTAAATCAACCCGGGATTCCAAGAGCCTATTGGCAGTATCGAGAAAATTGTTACAATGATTCTGAACATGAAAACCGATTAAATCACACCCCAACATTCCTTCCAGGATCTCTTTGCGATAAGGACAGATAGAGAACGCCTCCGGAGTAGGCCAGGGGATGTGCCAAAAGAGCGCGATGGTAGCATCGGGGCGCTTTTCTTTGATCATCTTGCCCAGAAGAGTAAAATGGTAATCTTGAATGAATATAAAAGGATGCTTGGCGGGCAATTCCCCTAAAACAGAATCCGCAAACTTCTGATTTACTTTTTTATAAGCCTGCCAGTCTGAATCCCGGAAGATCGGCCGGGTGTGGGTATTGTGGCTTAAAGGCCATAAACCCTCATTGGAAAATCCGTAATAGTAGCCGTCCTCTTCTTCTTTATTAAGCCAGACCCGCTTAAGAATATAGCGTATATCTTTAGGCGGTACCCCCAGCTTATCCTTGGAGTTCACGAACTTCCTGTCGGCGTTGCCGGCGCCGTGAGCTACCCAAGTGCCGCCGCAGGCGCAGAGGATCGGATGAATCGCGGTAACCACGCCGCTGGCCGGCCGGATGCATTTTTCCAGGCCGGTTACTTCATCCACTACGTGCATATACGGTTCGCGGTTAGAAACTACGAATAAGGCATTCTCTCCCAGCTTGGCCCGGATCAAGTCCCTTAATTTCACTTCGGTCCAAATCTCTTCTTTTTCCAGGCGCGCCTGGGCCTGTTCGGAAATCGTCCGGCGCGCGACCCTTAAGCTCAATGCCACCTGCTCAACCTCGCTGGCAAGCTTGCCCAGATCGCCCTTTTCTTTTATGGGGTGGGCTTCGTCGGTTTCGCCTCTCTGGAAGTACTTAAACCAATTCGTCAAGCGTTGTATGGGCAAAGCGAAAATCTGCCGGTGCAGCAGAACCGCAATCGCAAAAATTACCACCACTAAAATTACTAAAGTTGAGCTAATGCGCCGCCAAAGCTCAGTCAGCCTGGCGAAAACATAGGAAGTATCATGTATAATCTCAACCATCCCCAACAGCAGGCCGTCATCATCAAGTATGGGGAGAATATAGCTGTAGACTTCATATTCTTTGAATTTCTCGAGCTCCCCCCGCGGCGCCTTATCCGCAATTACATCTTGGAGATAAAACATATCTTTCTCTTTCCAGTCGCTAAACCTTTTAGTAATCGCGATTATGCTTCCGTCATTACCGTAAATAACACAACCCTGTAATCTTTCCCGCCGCTCGAATCTCTCAGCCAGATAATTGGCATTTTTTTGATCTTTAGCTATTAGCACGTGTTTCACCGATAATTCCATACTTTCGGCGATACTTTTAGCTTTGCGCTTTAAGTCATCAATGAGCTTCTCTTCTTCAAAACGAACCTGGAAGAAGCCAAAAAGAGTAAAGGCCACAGATACGATAATTAGAATAGGCAGGATGAACAACAAGACTCGTCTCATTGGATTACCTTAAGAGTAAGAAACCGCCAATTAATGTTTCTCTAAAAACTCCCGCATGTCGCGCGGGAGATCACAAAGGACCCGGATCAGCCGGCGGGTTATCGGATGGGGGAATTCCACCGATTGGGCGTGCAGGCACAGCCGTTTGGCCCGCAGGGGAAAATCTTTGCGAAAAGCGAATTTGTCTTCTCCGACGATAGGATGGCCGATCATTTTAAAATGAATGCGGATCTGATTAGTCCGTCCGGTAGCCGGCAGAACATCAACCACGCTGTATCCGGGCCTTTCTTGGACTACGCAATAGCGGGTCAGGGCGCTGCGGCCTTCGATGGGCATCTTGATTTCCGCTTCCGGACGCGGTAAAACCCCCTGCACGAAGGCCACGTAGGTCTTTTTGACTTTCTTCTCGGCAAATAAATCCATAACCTGTTTTTGGAGAGATTTACCCTTGGCGTAAATTATTAAACCGGAGGTATTCCGGTCAAGCCGATGGCAGGGATGCAACCGCCAGGCGATATTGCGCTTTTTGAGATCGTCATTTAAAATATCGGTCAGGGTCCGCGCTTCGTCTTTAGGGGAAGGGATAATCAGCAATCCGGCAGGCTTATTAACCACCGACAACCATTCATCTTCATATAATACGTCAATGCTCATACGGTCTTCAGCATCGCGTCAATGGCCTTTTGGGCGCGCTTACGGATGGCTTCGCTTACCCGGACCTCTTGCTGCATTTGCTCCAGCGACCAGAAGACTTTTTCCTGGGTGGTACGCTTCATATTCGGGCAAACCGCAGCTTCCGAAGCCGGATAAAATTCCTTATCCGGATAATCTTTCTTCAGCCGGTAAATTAATCCGACCTCGGTCCCGACGATTATCTCTCGAGCGTCGGTTTCTTTAGCGAATTGGGCCATTTTGCTCGTAGAAACCACGGCATCGGCTAAGGCTACCACCGGAGGCAGGCATTCCGGGTGCGCCATGACTTTGGCCTTAGGATGGAATTTCTTCTCGCGCTTGATATCCTCGGGGAGGATTTTGATATGGGTGGGGCAAAACCCATTCCAGGTGATCAACTTCCGGCCCGTGCGCTTAGAAACATAATCGGCTAAATATTTATCCGGAACAAAGATAATCTCTTGATGATCCTTAAAAGAATTGACCACCGCCACCGCATTAGTGGAAGTGCAGCAAACATCCAGCTCCGCTTTCACTTCCGCCGAAGTATTGACATACCCGATAACCGCTGCCTTGGGGTGTTGAGCCTTGAGCGCTCGGACATCGGCCGCGGTGATCATATTGGCCATCGGACATCCGGCTTGGATATCCGGCACCAACACGGTCTTCTCCGGACTCAAGATAGAAGCGGTTTCGGCCATAAAATGCACGCCGCAGAATACGATGAC
>JBFZAQ010000024.1:0-9291 GCA_041308885.1 Candidatus Omnitrophota bacterium
GTCGAATATGATGAGCATGTTATTGATGCTCCGATAGGCAGGCATCCGTATAAGCGCAAGGATATGGCAGTCGGCTTTGGGGCACATACTAAATATGCCCGCACCATGTACCGGACCCTCAAGCGGGAAGATGATTACAGTTTTTTGGAGTTAAAGCCTTATACCGGCAGGACCCACCAACTGCGCGTGCATCTGGCTTTTATCGGACATCCCATATTGGGGGATACTAAATACGGCAAGCAGAATCCTTTCATCCGGCTGGCGTTACACGCTCAGTCTCTCGGTTTTCTCCATCCCCGGACGCATAAATATATTGAATTTTCATCCCGGGCCCCGGAAGAATTCACCCGATTTTTGCAGAAGAAAACGCAGAAGAAAACGCTTTCTTGACACTCGGATGACGGTGTGGTATACTCTTGTGCATATTTGTTCGTTATTCCAGCCGGAGGCAGCCGATGATCGTTGATATCTTAAAGCAGTTGAATTGGGTTGATTTCTGCGTTGTAATTATTTTATTTCGAATAATTTATGTTGCTTTCAACTCGACTTTTTTCGCCGAGTTGTTTAAGCTCTTGGGTATCGTGCTGGCGATTTATCTGGCGATGCATTATTATACTGCATTAGCTGATTTTATCCGCCAGCGCGTACCGGTTACAGGCGAAAAAGTCCCCTTGCGTTTCCTGGATTTTCTTTGTTTTACGCAGTTGGCCGGGGCGGGTTATTTGATGTTTGTTGTCGTGCGCGTTACGACCACTAAATACGTCAAGATGGAGATGGTCTCTACGATTAACCGCTGGGGAGCCGGCCTCCTTGGTTTTGGGCGCAGCGTTCTTACCGTGGGTCTGGTAATTTTTATGTTTTCGATCTCGGATGTAGCATATTTGAAAAAGAGTACCGTCGAGTCCTATTCTGGTCCGCGATTGCATAGAGTCGCGCCGGTTTTATATGGGTCTTTATGGTACGGGTTTATGTCGAAATTCATGACTAGGGAGAAATTTAACGATATGGTTAATCAAGCTGAGCAGGCCCCTTAAGCTATGCGACTAGCCGATATTTATAAAAAAATAATTCAATACGGCACGGACCGCGATCCGCGTAAAGATGCCGCACTGATAAAATTTCCTGATACCGCTTTATTGTGGGGTGATCCCGATACGCAGGTGCATAAGGTGTTGGTGGGAATCGATGTCGAGGGGCAGGAGTTGCTTCTGGCCGATAGGATCCGGCAGAGAGAAGGGTTGGATCTGGTGATTGCGCATCATCCTGAAGGTGTTGCCTTGGCCAACCTGCACGAAGTAATGCGCCTGCAAGTGGATATTTTGCTGCGGGTCGGTTTGCCCAAGGAAGTGGCCGAAGGGCTGATGAATGAACGTATTGCTGACGTCGGCCGCCGCCTTTTACCGAGTAACCATATGCGGTCAGTGGATATGGCGCGTTTACTGGACCTGCCGTTTATGTGTTGCCACACTCCGGCAGACAACCACGTAGCCTGCTTTATCGAACAGTTGATGTATTCGGCTAAACCTAAGACCGTCCAAGATGTCGTCGATATACTTTCCGAGGTCCCGGAATACCGCGAGGCAGCCAAGCTGACGCTTGGGCCGCGGGTTATTTTAGGCAGTCCGCGCCGGCCGGCTGGACAGGTGTTCGTGGAGATGACCGGGGGAACGGAAGGCTCTAAGGATGTATACGATAAACTGCATCGTTACGGCGTGCGCACTATTATCGCCATGCATTTAAGCGAAGACCATTTTAAGAAAGTGAAAGCCGCGAATTTGAATGTGGTCATTGCCGGCCACATATCTTCCGATGTTTTAGGTCTTAATCTCCTTTTTGATCGCATTGAAAAAGAGGAGCAGTTGACCTGGCTTGAGTGTTCCGGTTTTTATCGCATTAAAAGGTAGCTGTATGGGTGCCAGTCATATACCCGAACAGATCATTGACGATATCATAGGCCGGATCGATATCGTTGAGCTTATCGCGGGGTATATCCCGCTTAAGCGCGCGGGCCGGAATTTTAAAGCCCTTTGTCCGTTTCATCATGAAAAGACCCCGTCATTCATGGTCTCGGCGGACAAGCAGATTTTTCATTGTTTTGGTTGCCAGGAATCCGGTAATGCCATTAGTTTTTTGATCAAGTATGAGCGGCTGGAGTTTCGCGAGGCCGTTGAGCAACTGGCTAAGAAGGCGGGGGTGGTCATTCCGGCTGCACCGTCGGCTGATTCCGGAGCTGAAGCTCTCAAGACTCAGTTATACGCGGTAATGGAGTTAGCCGCGCAGTTTTATGAGAATTATTTGCGTTCTCCCAAAGGCGCGGCCGCGCGCGAGTATTTACATCAGCGCGGGATCAGCGAGGAGACCGCGGGATTATTTAGGCTGGGATTTGCCCCCGATGCCTGGGATGAACTTTTATCGGCGCTGCGGGCAAAGAATGTCAGTTTGTCTGTGCTGGAGAAGGCCGGTCTGGTATTGGCGAAATCCAACGGCGGGTTTTACGATCGGTTTCGTAACCGGATTATTTTTACCATCACCGATGTAAAAGCCCGGCCCATTGGGTTTGGCGCTCGCGTCCTTGACGCCAGCCTCCCGAAGTATCTGAATTCTCCGGAGACCCCGGTTTATGCCAAGGGCAAGCTTTTATTCGGAATGCCCGCGGCCAAAGACGCAATCCGCGATTCCGATGCGGTTATTATCGTTGAAGGGTATCTTGATTGTATCGTGCCCCATCAGTACGGCGTCCGTAACGTTGTGGCCTCATCGGGAACGGCTTTGACCGAAGACCAGGTGCGGCTGCTTAAGCGCTATACAACGAATGTGGTCATGGTTTATGACCCGGATGACGCGGGTATCATGGCTATGCTGCGGGCGTTGGATATATTTGTCGAGCACGAAATGCACGTTAAGGTGGTGCAGTTACCGACGGGGCATGACCCGGATATGTTCGTGCGCGCCTTTGGAGCGGAGGCCTTTAAAAATAAAATAGCCACGGCATCCAGTCTGATTGATTATAAGTTGGCTGTTTTGACCGCCAAATACAATGCGCGGGAGATCGAAGGTAAGGCCAAGATTATCGCCGAAGTTTTACCGACGGTTAAGAAGTGTAAGAATGCGATTGTGCGGTCCGAATACCTTAAGCGGATAGCTGTCGGCGTGCAGGTCGAGGAACGGGCGCTGATGGAAGAATTAGCGCGCATTAAGGTCGGGGCGCCTCTGGTTGCTCCGACGGTGCGGCAGGCGGTTAATCAAGCCGTAACTCTGCATCCGACTGAGAAGCTGCTGATTTCATTGTTATTATCGGAAACGCAGCTTATCGATACGGTCAAAGACAGGTTGTCGCCGTCGGATTTCAGCGATGAGCGGTTGAATCGCGTAGTAACTATTCTTTTTGGATTGTTAGAGCAGGGTAAGCGCATCGATGCGCGGGCGATGCTCTCGGAGTGCGATGACGCTGAAATGCGGCGTTTGATTTGCGAATCGGCGTTTCTGGCCGAAGCAACATTTGAAGAAAAAGAGCGGATCGTTGTTGATTGTGTGCAGCGCTTAAAGCATAAAAGTTTATTGACGCGCAGGTCGAATTTACTCGATCAGATCCGCGCGGCTCAGGAACACCGCGATGAAGATGGACTGCGTAATCTTATACGGGAATTTGACGGACTGATACGAAAAAGGCAGGGTGTACATGACTAAGCGTGAATATACCAAGAAGGATGTCGAAAAGATAATCGCGTTAGGCAGGCAAAAAGGATATGTCACCTATGACGAGGTGAACGATTTGTTGCCTGACGATATCGCCAATTCCGAAGATATCGATAAGATATTTGAGTTATTGGGTGATGAGGATATTCAAGTGGTGGAGAGCGAGAGCCAGCGTCCCGATCCCAAACAGGCCGAGATAGCCAGGGAAGAGATGGCTGCTGATCAATTGCGGGCGGAAGAGCGTTTTATGCCTTTAGATGATCCGGTGAAGATGTATTTGAAGCAGATGGGCTCGATTTCCCTCTTATCGCGGGAAAACGAAATCGAGCTGGCCCGGAATATCGAAGAGGCAGAAGAGAAGTTTAAACGCGCTGCCCTGGTTACGAAGTTTGTGCGTAAGGAGCTGCTGGTCGTCGTCGACGATATATTGGCGGAACGCGTCAACTTTGACGATATCGTCAAGGAAGATATTAAGGCCAAGCGCAGCACGATCATAAACCGGATCACCAGAGTCTTAGCGCGGCTTAAGCGATCGCGTTCGGAAAATAAGAGCGTGGATCTGCTTTTAGAATTTAATGTGACTACCTCGGTTATTGAAGCGGCCGTACGCAAGCTGGTTTTAATGGTGAGGGAACTTGATGCTATTAGTTTACGGGTTAGGATTGATCAGGAAAAGAAGAAAAGCATACTAAAAGACTTAAGCGAATCTCCGGTGAAACTTAAGGAGCAGTTAAAGCTTATTCGTTTCGCGCAACTGAAGTTTAACCGGGCCAAGAAACGTCTGGTCGAGGCTAATTTGCGCCTGGTAGTCAGTATTGCCAAGAAGTATACCAATCGGGGATTGTCGTTTTTGGATTTGATCCAGGAAGGCAATATCGGCTTGATGAGGGCGGTAGAAAAGTTTGAGTATAAGCGCGGGTATAAGTTTTCGACTTACGCAACCTGGTGGATTCGCCAGGCAATCACCCGTTCGATAGCCGATCAGGCCCGCACGATCCGGATTCCGGTACATATGACCGAGACTATCAATAAGATTACCCGGTTTTCCCGCGTCTTTGTGCAGGAGAGAGGCCGGGAGCCGACGCCGGAAGAGATTGCGCATAAGATGCGCCTGCCGCAGGATAAGGTGAAGGTGATTTTGAAGATCGCCCAAGAGCCGATTTCCTTACAGATGCCCATTGGCGACGAAGGTGATACTCATTTTGGCGATTTTATTCAGGATAAAAAAGCTATTTCGCCGGCCAATGCCACAGTGCGCTCCATGCTTAAGGACGAAATGGGCTCGGCTTTGGATACTTTAACCGACAGAGAAAAGAAGATCCTGATTCTGCGATTCGGCGTCCAGGACGGCTGCCCGCGCACCTTGGAGGAAGTCGGTAATGTTTTTAAGGTGACCCGCGAGCGCGTGCGTCAGATCGAGGCTAAGGCCTTGAAGAAATTGCGCCACCCGACCCGCTCCCGGAAATTACGGACTTTTCTGGATATGACTATTGCCCATCAGCGGGAGTATTAAATGCTGAGACGATTCAAATCAGGATTTACTCTGGTGGAATTATTGCTGGCGGTTTTTATCCTGGTTTTGGTAATTTGGGTAGAGCTTGATATACTTCCTTATAGATTTACTTTGGGCGAAACTTCGCGTAACAGAGCTAGAGCTTTATCTCAAGTGCGGTCCGTAGTTGAGGATATTCGTAATACCACGTTTGATAATGTGGTAGCTACCTACAACAACCGTACCGTGGATTTGATCGGTATGAATGGTTTGATTCGTTCAGAGGCGGCGCTGGTACCCGGGAGTAACGGGAATTTAATTAATGTCCGGGTTATTGCTGGATGGGTGCAATCCCGCGGCCGGGTAATTGGGGAGGGTGTAATCGGCGGCGCTGCTCGCTTTGTTTTCGCCGATTTAAACTTGAATACTATTATTGAATCTCCGATTGAGATAGTTACAGCGATTAACCGGGAATAAGCGTGAAGAAGGCCTTTACTTTATTAGAGGTAGTAATAGTAATGGCGATATTTGCGGTGTTGTCGGTGCTGCTTTTTGATATTTTTCTCTGCGGCAGCGGTTCTTGGACTAGCGGCGCTGTCCAACAGGATGTTGAGAACTTTGCCCGGTTGGGAAGCGAGCAGATGTGCCGAGAGCTCTACGCGAGCGCTGTTGGCGTGATTCAGCCGGTTGCGCCTTTTACCGATTCTGCAGCTCTAAGCTTTCAGGTCCCCGTCGGGATTAATGCTCTAGGAAATATCATTTGGGGTGCGGACGATATAAGTGACACTGGATTTCGGATCCGCTACCGGATTGAAAATCGCCGCTTGATGCGGGAGGTTTTGGATGCCGGCGGTCAAGTTATTGTTGGCCGCTCTCGAGTGTTAGCCTCGGAAGCCGAAGGCCTATCTTTCTCTCTAGCTACGGGTTCGCACATCCTCTTCTTTGATTTTACCACCCAAGAGTCAACACCTTCCGGCCGCGTGTTTACCCATACGGTCAATTCGCGGATATTTCTGCGCAATTAGCCTTTCCAACCGCACTTTTTTGTGTTATATTTTGGTTAGGAGCCAAACATGCCTAATCTGCTTAGCAAGAAGGGTATTTTCCTTATTTCCGCTTTGACGGTGGCCAGTTTTTTGTCTTTACTGTCGACTGCCTATGTCATCAGTTCCATAATCCAGGCCAATTCGCTTACGCGACAAGAGCAGTCGTTAGGGGCTATGTATGCGGCTGAAAGAGGCATTGCCTACGCTTTTATCGAGGCTCAGAATAATGGATTTAATTGGTTCACGCATACTGTAGATACGGTTCACGGCAATGTCTTGGTAAAAGCGATGATTCCTCCGGCGATTAGCTTAAGCGCCGCAGGGGCAGTTTTTAATGCCGAGGGATCCTACGTCTTGACTTTGCCTACGGGGACTATTGAAATTAAGACTTATCTAGATCCGGTGAATAGGGATGTTTGGCTTTTGGCTCGGGCTGAAATTGGAGGAGCCATTAAGATTATTCGCTATAGACTCAATTCTGCCTCGATTTACCAGTACTTCTATTATTTTCCTTCCTCTGTGATTTTTGATGGCGTAACTTATAACGGTAAAGGTGTGGGCGGTATTCATGTCAACCGGGCCCAGGGGGCGGCGAGCGGAGATATTCGTTTACGCAATAACACGGTTTTTCGGGATTTAGCGGAGTTAAGCTGCGAAGGATATATTTATTATGATTCTTATCAATATTCTTCCCCTCGAAGCCTTGATGGTGGGGATGTTGATGGGCTAGGTTCGCTATACCGCAATTCTAATCCAAGGTATGAGTTTTCTATTCCGGATGGCTCGCTGACACAGCAAGTCGCGAGCCGTTTCTATGGTAATGATTCGGTTTATTTCTGGATTGACGATGATGGCGACGATAGGGTCGATGCAAGGGAGAAGACTATCTTTCCGAAGACACTGCCTAGCGCTAATAATTGGGAGTGGGATAAGTATTCTTGGAGTAGTAGCTGGGGCCTCGAAAAGAATTATTCGCAGTCGGTAGCCCTTGCTATAGATAGGTACAGTGAGAACTCGATTCCAGTATCCGCTCCAGACACTTCCTTAGTTCCTTTAAATCCGCTAGATTATCTGGTTAGCAGTGAAGAATACAATAATGAATATAAACCGGGCAGTAGAAGTAAAACAGTTTTAAGCCGAGATTATAACATTGGCATTGGGGGCACAAACTATTCTGAGTATCAGGTTTATCGTTATATTACCGGTAAGGATCCGGTCCCGGCTATTCCGGAATTACAAGCTGGGATTTCTGAGATTACTACTCAGGGCTACTGGACTTGGTGGAAAGAGCGCAATCAAGCTTCTTTACCGGGAGACGATTCTGAAGTTCCGGGATGGGAGAGGACTTATTGGGAGGCTTATTCTAATTGGACGCCTGGCCAAGGCCAGACTCATCAGACTGGCCCCAGCAGTTACAATCCTGAGTGGTGGCAGGATTTAGAATACGGCAGCGATATGACTGGAAGTAACGATGAGTTCATTACGGTGGATTATTTGAATTCTAAAGAACAGCTTTCGGCTTGGCAGAGCTGGCTGCAGGCTAATGAGCTTGACGGTATTGTTCAAGAAAAGAATACCGGGGGTAGGCAGGTTTCACTGCCCGCCATTAGCACAACTTATAGTTCGCAAGCTATGGAAAACGGTCTTTATATCGGCGATATCTCGAAGGGCGAGATTTATCTGAATGGGCAGAAGTTAGCTTCTTTGCCCGCGTGGGTTAATGATAATGTGGAATTTTTTAACGCCGTCAGATATGATTCCCCAGGCTCAATTCCCCAGAAAGAAAATGTTTTACAAATTGACATTGATAATCTTATCACTAGTTATGCCGACCAGGAGCCGGCTAACGGTATTGTTTATGTGGCTGATAAGAATGTCCGGCTAGTTAATGGATCTCAACTTCCGGCTAACGGTTTGACTGTGGTGTCTCCGCGTAATGTGTTCATTAAGGGCAGCTACAATACCGATGATTCCTGGCAGCCGTCTTCGGTTATCTGTAATGGATATGTCTATTTGCTATCGAATGACTATGCCGACCCTCAAGAGCTGCCTTATTTGGAGAATTATTATCCTACTCCCACTATTCAACAGCTAGGTTTTTTGCAGGATTATTGCTGGGATGCATATCCTTCCGGGGTACCCAAGCCTGCAGATCAGTCGGGATTAACTTGGAGTTGGGTGCAGGCAAATTTGACCGGGCCACAGCAGGCATTATTGTGCAGTGCCGGAGAGGGGCGGTATGATCTGATAAATGAATCTCAGAAAGCCAATCGGGTGCAGAATGATACTGAATATAAAGTGAGTATTATCGCGCCTAATCCCGCACCGCAGGTGTTGGAGCGATGGTATAATTCTGCCGGAGTGACTCGTAAGATGACTATCGAGGGAGCTTTTATTCAATTGGAACGTCCGTTTAGTCCTAATTTGACTGGGATCATTCCTAACGCCAGAGCGTATTCTGGCTGGGCGTATTCAAATCCAGCTCGTATTTATGAGTATGCTGAGGAATATGCTGCTGGAACGCGGCCGCCGGGAGATATGGTGACTGCTACTCAGGGGATCTGGCAAGTGGTCAATGATTTTGACCATCATTTATAAAGTATTCTGCTTTGTTCCGCACTAGCCTAATGTCTGCGGTAAGGATTCTTTTCATCCTCCTAATGTAAGCCCGCTAAAGACGGATAAAAACTCATTATTTTTCTTGCAAAATCGGCCTTATGATAGTATATTATAATACCGTGTTAATGATAAGAGGCTGGGCAGTTTTTATCTATATTGATGGAATATAATAAGTTAGGTTCCTAATATTGGGGCGCATGGCTCAGTTGGTTAGAGCGCCACATTCACATTGTGGAGGTCGAGGGTCCGAATCCTTCTGCGCCCAGTTTTTCTTCGAGAATATGCCGGAGCTGCCAGAGGCATGACGCAGGTTCCGTGGGACGTCAAGCGGAAGTGGTTTCAACTGAAATTCATAGAAATTCATAGAAATTAAAAAGATATTGTAGCGAACGAACTGTCCTTTGACAATGTCTGCGAAGCAGACAATAAGAAGCAATC
>JBFZAQ010000025.1:0-3570 GCA_041308885.1 Candidatus Omnitrophota bacterium
GCCTGTGATCGGGCGCTGGAAGTTATCAGGAATAGAATTGACGCCTTCGGTGTGCGCGAGCCTTCGATCCAAAAACAGGGTATTGATGAAATTGTGGTCCAGCTGCCGGGAATCACTGACCGAGACCGGGCTATCGATTTGATCGGCAAGACCGCGCTTTTGGAATTTAAAATCGTGGCATCCGATGCCGAGAAATTAAAAGAAGCCTTGGCCGGAAACATCCCCGCGGGGTATGAGTTGGGACGGACTCAAGATGACGATGAACCAGTCTTGCTGGAGAAGGCCGCGGTGTTGACCGGGGATTCAATTTCTAATGCCTTGGTTAAATTTGATCAGAGCAGTTTTAATGACGCGGTGGTGGGGATTGATTTTAATTCCGAAGGGGCGGTGAAATTCGCCGAACTTACTGCTGCCAATGTCGGCAAGCGGTTAGCCATTGTTTTGGATGGAAAAGTGCAGTCAGCCCCGGTCATCCGGGAAGCAATTCCCTCGGGGCAAGCCGTCATTTCCGGCAGGTTTACTGCTGAAGCAGCCCAGGATTTGTCTTTAGTGCTGCGTGTAGGCGCCTTGCCCGCTCCGATGACAATTGAGGAAGAGCGGACTATCGGGCCGCTCTTGGGCCAGGATTCGATAAATCGCGGGGTTAAAGCCATTCTCATCGGAGGTATGCTGGTTTTTATTTTTATGGCCGGTTATTATTTATTAGCCGGGGTTATCGCGGATATTGCCTTGGCACTGAATTTAGTGATGATTTTAGGGATATTGGGGATGCTGCCTTATATTTTTCCGGGTATCTCCGCGACACTCACCTTGCCCGGCATTGCCGGTATGGCTTTATCATTAGGCATGGCTATCGATGCCAACGTCCTTATTTATGAGCGTATCCGCGAGGAGCTGGCTTTGGGCAAGGCCTTGCGCGCAGCAATTGCTAACGGGTATAAACGGGCATTTAGCGCTATTTTGGATTCTAACGTGACTACGCTTATCGCGGCTTTTTTTCTCTTTCAGTTCGGTACCGGCCCGATTCGCGGATTTGCCGTAACCCTGACCATCGGTTTATTGGTCAGCATGTTTACCGCGATTGTGGTTACTCGGGTGATCTTCGAACTTCTGCTTAATGCCGGAATTTTAAAGTCCTTACCGATGCTGCGTTTTATCGGCCAGACTAAGCTGGATTTTATCGGCAAGCGCCGCATTTTCTACGTCATCTCGGTTGTGGTCATCGGTTTAGGGTTGTATTCTTTTCTGAGCAAAGGGCAGAAGGCTTACGGTATTGATTTTGCCGGCGGACAAATTCAGGAGTATCGCTTTGCCCAGGCCCCTTCTGTGGATACGATCCGGCAGATTGTAAAAGATCTGCAATTCAGCGATGCTTCCATACAACAGTTCAAGGATAACCCTAATGCCGTGTTGATCCGCACGGCTGAAGATAAGACCAAGGAACTGACTCAAAAGTTAAAAGAAGCCTTTACCGGTCAAGAGATCCAGCTTTTGCGGGTTGAGCATGTCGGTCCGGTTGCGGGGAAGCATCTGCAGAAGAAAGCTATTTATGCTTTGATTTGGGCTTTGGCCGGAATATTGGTGTATGTGGGAATCCGGTTTAAACATTTTAATTTTGCGGTTGCCGGCGTGATAGCCCTTTTTCATGATATTTTGGTAGCTTTGGGTTTCATGGCTTTTACCGGACGGCAAGTTGATTTGCTTTCGGTTACGGCTTTTCTCACTATCGCCGGTTATTCGATCAACGATACTATTGTTATTTACGACCGCGTGCGTGAGAATATGAGGCTTTCCCATAAACCTAGCCTATATGAACTCATTAATTTAAGCGTCAATCAGACCTTAGGCCGGACTATCCTGACTTCCGGGGTTACTTTGCTGGTGGTCTTCGCGATCCTTTCTCAGGGCGGGGAGGTATTGAGTAATTTTGCTTTTGCTTTATTCGTCGGGTTTATCTCCGGCGTATATTCTACCATCTATATTGCTTCGCCGTTGGTCCTGGCCTGGTCGGGTTCGCGTAAGGCTAAGTAAACGTCCTATTCAGCCTAGTTAGTTCAAAGCGCATATCAGACAATCAGGATATCAGTAGGCAGGATATCAGGGAATCAGATTATCAGGGACCATTGGTAACTTGATATACGTATCTAAGCAGCCTGTTTTACGATATTCTCGTCATGTTTAAGTCCCTCAAGCTATACACTGAAGGAATATTCGATATCGACTCGCTGTGCGCGACGCTCGTTGAATTCGGTTATACCCGTCAGCAGGCTGCAGTTCAAGAGGGAGATTTTGCCCGCCGCGGCAGTATCATCGATGTGTTTGCCTATACATTCGAATTACCTATCCGCATTGATTTTCACTCCGATACCGTCATCTCCATCAAAACCTATAATCCGGCCGACGGCAGTGTGCTTTGGGAACATCGCATGGCGATTGTTCTGCCGGTGAAGCGGGTTACCCGCATTCGCGATTCGGTTTTGACCGCGGAGCTGCCTTTGGAGGCTTTTGTGGATATCGGCATCGGAGATTTTGTGGTGCATAGCGATCACGGGATCGGCCGTTTTTTGGGTTTACACAAGCTGAATAACAACGGCGCGCTTAAAGACCACTTGGTAATCGAATATGAGCGTCAAGAGAAATTGTATGTCCCGGTGGAGAATCTGCATCTGGTGCAGAAATACGTTGCTTTTGGTTCGCGCCGGCCCAAGGTCAATCGTTTAGGGACCAAAGAATGGCAGCGGGCTAAACACAAGGCCCTCACGGGAATTCAAAAAATGGCCTGGGAGTTGCTTTCGGTAAGCGCAATGCGCACAGGGGCCAGCGGTTTTGCCTATGGCCCGGATACTGATTGGCAAAAACAATTTGAAGCGACATTTCCTTATATCGAGACTCCCGATCAGTCAAAGGTCATAGCCGATGTTAAGCAGGAAATGGAGTCCGGGCGGCTCATGGATCGGCTCTTATGCGGTGATGTCGGATACGGCAAGACTGAGGTTGCTATGCGGGCCGCTTTTAAAGCGGTGATGAATTCTAAGCAGGTTGTTTATTTGGTCCCGACCACTATTTTGGCTGAACAGCACTATCAAAATTTTTCCTCTCGCCTGAAGGATTTTCCGTTCCGCGTGGAGATGCTTTCCCGTTTTAAGACCAGGAGAGAACAGCAGGAGATTATTCAAGACCTGCAGTCGGGGGCGGTAGATGTGGTTATCGGCACGCACCGGCTCTTGTCCGCGGATGTCCGTTTTAAGGACCTGGGTTTGGCGGTTATCGATGAAGAGCAGCGTTTCGGGGTGCGGGCTAAAGAGAAGCTCAAGCAGATTCGGTTAACTACCGATGTGCTGACGTTGACGGCAACGCCTATCCCTCGGACGCTCTATATGAGCCTAATGGGGGTTAAGGAATTGTCGGTTTTAAATACCCCGCCGCAAAATAGATTGCCTATTAAGACGGTTGTGGTAGAATACGACCAGGATCTTATCGCGCAGGCCATTAGGCGGGAGTTGCATCGTGAAGGCCAGGTCTTTTTTCTCCATAATCGTATTCAGGATATTGACAAAATCAAGGAGCGGC
>JBFZAQ010000026.1:0-2803 GCA_041308885.1 Candidatus Omnitrophota bacterium
TCCGCTAAAATTACTATTTATACGTCGCTAATACTTACACGATATTTTTGCCGTAGGCAATATAAGATTCAACCGACTTGCCGGTGACAAACGGCAAGTCAAAAGCCACTGCCTGATGGTCACGGTTGGCTTTTTCGTTGGCAATACACTTGCCCTTAGGCCCGACTGCGTCTCTGACCAGATGCTCCAGCGGCCATAAGAAACCCGGGGTATGCACATCTGTCCCTTTATTATCGGGTGTCGCGCCATACAGGTCATAGGTAAAATCCCAATCCGGCCCGTAGAAATCCCAGGCCGCCGGATGGGCGGTGATCTTTTTGCCGTAGATAACGCTATTTTTGGTCTTAGCGTCGCGGCAGAAAACCAGCGCCGTAACCGAATAGCAAAGCGCTCCCAACAATTTATTGGCTGCCAGGGTATCTTGGATTAATTTATGCAAATTGTAATTATTGCACATATCAATCATCGCCCCAAGGCCTCCGGTCAGAACCAGCGCGTCATAATCGGACATCTTAGCTTCTTTTAACGTAAGCGGATTAGCCCACTCGTTTCCGTCGGTTAGTTCCTTGATCCTTTTGCAGACATCCGGCGGGTTAGTCTTAAAATTGATTATCGGATCGACAAAATCCGGATTACAGCTGACGGCTAGAGGCAACGGCTTTTTACCTAGCGGCGTCGCCAGGGTAAGCTCGTGCCCGGCTGCTTTGATAATATCCCACGGCGCTTGCAGCTCCTCGCCCCAAGTCCCGTAATTTGTAGCTACGATCAACACTTTCTTTTTTCCCATAGATATCATTCCTTTTTTTGTGACGCCAAAATAATATTTACCTGGTAGCCAAAACCTCAACGATCTTTTTACCAAAGGCAATTGACGACTCGACTGAATTACCGGTTATAAAGGGCCAATCAAAGGCAACTCTGGGATTGTCACGAGTGGCCTGCGGGTCTCCAATACAAAGCCCGCCGGGGCCCACGGCATCCCTGCCGATATCCTCTAAAGGATAGAGGAATCCGGCGTATACGGCATCCGTGCCTTTATTATCGGGTGTCGCTCCCCATAGGTCCAAAGTTACATTATCCTCAAAATCCCAGGCCCGAGGATGACAGACTACCTTTTTGCCTCGGATAATGCTGTTATAGGCATTTTTTGGGTCCCGGGTCCAAATGAGGGCCGCGGTTGCGTAACAAAGGGTAGCGATCAGCTTGTCCGAATAATAGGCGGTGTAGATCAGCTTTTTGAAATACTTATTGGGGGCCAGATCCATCATTGCCCCTAAGCCGCCGGTGCCGACAATAGCATCATAATCGGCCATATTCGCGTCGGATAATTTTATGGGATGCGCCCACTCATTACCCTGCACTAATTCCTTAGTCCGGTCGCAAACAAACTTGGGATTGACCTTAGGGTTAGCCCCGGGCAGATTCGCCAGCATCGGATCCACAAAATCGGGGTCCACGCTTATCTTTAACGGCAAAGGTTTTTTACCCTGCGGCGTCGCCAAGACCACATCCAGCCCGGCCTTAGTCAATTCATCCCAAGGGGCCTGCAGTTCCTCCGCCCAAACCCCGAAGTTCGTCGCGCACACCAACACCCTTTTCTTTTTAGCCATTATTCCTCCTCTGTTAAAACCATCTCATTGCTATTTCTTCCACGGAAAATCGGTTTTTATCGGGCTGAAAATATCAATTGCTTCAGTCTGGCCAACCGCGGTAAACTCATGCGGGACGTCTGCCGGGATGAAATAAGCATCCCCCGCTTTAAGCATTTGAGTTTCCTTGCCAATTAACATCTTAAATCCTCCGCTAATCACATAACCGAACTGCACCTGCGGATGAGTGTGCAGCTTAACCATGCTCCCGTCGGCCATATCCCAATGCTGGGCATTCATCTTCTCGCACTCGCCGAGATATTGCCGGATAACACCTCCTCCCATATCTATTTTTTCCAGCTTACCCCGTAAAACAAACATGCTCCTCACCTCCCTTAAAACGCTGCGTCTTCAATCGCCGTTCCCCCGGCTCAAAGGCTTGCCGCCGTAAACGGCCATTTATTTTGCCGCGAGCAATTCAATGATCTTCCGGGCGAATACGTGACAATGCCCTCCGGAGCGGGCCGTAACCAAGTCGCCGTCAACCACCACATCTTCATTCACGTATATAGCGCCCATGTTTTTGGCGTCTCCTAAAAGATTATTATGCACCACCAGTTTCCTCCCGCGGACCAATTCGGGAGCGGGAGCTACTAACCAGAGCCCGTGACAGATAATCCCCTTGATAATGCCCTTTTGGGCAAAGGCCCGCTTAAGAAATTCCACCGCCGGGCTAACCTTAGATACATCTTCAGTGTAGCGCAACCGGTCACTAACCATGCCTGCCGGCACGATTATGGCGGAATAACTTTTCAGCGCTTGATCATCCAGGCCTTCGAAACTTTCACTGCATTCCCAAGGCAGCTGATACTCGTGGCCTTTAAAGGTAATGGATTTCTGCCCCCACAGCCGGGTTAAAAAGTGGACTTCCGCCCCCTCTTCGGCAAACCGGAATTTATAATACCAGATCTCCGGCTCATAAAAATCACTCTCCATTAAAATACCGATTTTTTTCCCTTTGATCATCTTTCCGGCTCTCCTTTTATTTTCCGTTATACCTTAACAATAACATGGTAATGTCGTCGGACTGCGGCTCATTCCGGGCATGGCTTAAGATCGCCTGATGCATAATAGTAACGACATCCTTAAGGCCTCGATCTTTAATTTCTTCCAGGGTGGCTTTAAGCTTAACCTCGGAAATAATCTCTCTCTTA
>JBFZAQ010000027.1:0-14300 GCA_041308885.1 Candidatus Omnitrophota bacterium
CTCCTGGGACGATGACAGCGTTTATGATAAAGATGATTTTGTGGAGGCTGAAACGCGGCTTATGGCGCATTATAAGCTGATTGATCGCAAACGTCTGCAGCTTGAAGGTTTTATCCTTGATGAATATACCTATAATTTGGAAGAAGGCAGAGCAACGCGCAATGAAGTGGCTGTTGGTTTGACCATGCCTTTGGGTAAAAACGTTAGCGCGACGATCAATTGGCGGCATATAGACCGCATCACTAATTTTGATTCTGATACTTATGAGGGCTCGGTGCGGTATACGTTTTAGCCTGCAGGGGAGCGCTTTTAAGATATCTTGGTATCACGCATTCCTATGTCCTACGTTGTTTTCGCCTTAAAATGGCGGCCGAAAATATTCAGCGAGATCGTCGGCCAGCCGCATATCGTTTCGACTCTTACTCACGCCATTGAAAGCAAACGGCTGGCTCATGCGTATCTGTTTTCCGGCCCGCGGGGTGTAGGCAAGACCACTACTGCTAGGATTCTGGCCAAGGCCTTGAATTGCGTTAATGGCCCGACGGCTAACCCCTGCGGTCAGTGCCCGTCGTGCACGGATATCGGCCTAGGCCGTTCGCTGGATGTGATGGAAATCGACGGGGCCTCAAACCGGGGGATTGATGAGGTGCGCACACTGCGCGAGAACGTGAAGTTCGCGCCGACGCAGGGCAAATTCAAGGTTTATATCATTGATGAAGTGCACATGTTGACTCAAGAGGCTTTCAACGCCTTGCTTAAAACCTTGGAAGAGCCTCCGGAGTTCGTGAAATTTATTTTTGCCACCACCCAGCCGAATAAAGTAATCCCTACCATACTCTCCCGTTGTCAACGTTTTGATTTCCGCCGGATACCGGTGATGGAGATTATTGCCCAGTTGGAGCTTATACTTAAAGCGGAGGGTATAGTTATCGACCGGCCGGTGTTGTTGGCCGTGGCCCGCGGCAGCGACGGATCCTTGCGCGATGCCGAGACCTTGCTGGATCAGATCGTTTCCGTATCGGGAGGGAAAACCGCGCTTAAAGATGTGGTTGCGTTATTAGGGCTGGTTGAACAGGACGCCCTTTTTAACATTACCGAGGCAATTATAAAAAAAGATCCTCGGGCAGCCTTAAAGATCTTGAATACTATTATTGATGAAGGCAAGGATACGGCTGTTTTCTTGAGCAATCTTATCGAGCATATGCGTAATTTGATGGTAGCCAAGATTACGAAAGCCGACGCCAGCTTGGTGGATTTACCGGAAGATGTCTGTAAGCAGCTGCTGGCCCAGTCGCAGGGCTTGAGCCTGGAGGAGATCTTGAACGCATTCGGCGTATTAGTCAATGCCCAGGAGCTGGCCCGGCGCTTGGATTCGCAGCGTATCCCGCTGGAAGTCAGCTTGGTAAAACTGGCGCAGGTTAAGCCCGCCCAGGCGGCTCCGGCACCAGCGGGCGGCTTGATTTCGCGTCCGTCGGCTCCTCCCGCGCACCCGGCAACTGCGCCCAGGCATCCGCCGCCGGCAGCGGCCCCGAAACCTTTATCAGGCTTACCTCAGCAGGCCACCGTGCCTATGCCCCGGACGCCGGAGGAAGGCGGGGTTAAAACATCTGTGGTCGGCGCGCCGCCCGCTCGGATCGTCGGCCTTGAGCAAGTACAGGCGGCTTGGCAAGAATTGATTGCTGATTTAAGCAAGGTTAAGATGTCGGCAGCCACTTTTCTCGGCGACGCCACATTGGCCAAAGTTGAAGACAACATTATTACCCTGTCGTTTCCTAAAGGGTTATCATTGCATAAGGATTCACTGGAGCGTAAAGATAACAAGGCTATTTTAGAGAAGATCTGTTCGGATAGGTTCGCCGCGTCGATGCGGGTGGCGCTGGTGTTATCTAAGGAAGACGCGGTTAAAAAAGAAGATATTCACGATGAGTATTTAAAATCGGTTTTATCCGCATTTAACGGAAGAGTGGTTAAAGAGGAGTAATGACTAAGTATACCGAGTCAGTAGAGAAGCTGCTTGAGCGGCTTATTCGCTTGCCGGGAATCGGCAGGCGCAGCGCCGAGCGAATGGTAAATTATTTGCTTAGCGCGGAAAAATCCGAAGTCCGGGATTTGATCGAGGCGATTGCCAAAGTAAAGGATAACGTCCGCCTGTGCGCCGTCTGCAATAATTTGAGCGAACAGGAATTGTGCGCGGTTTGCCATGATTCCGGGCGCCGGCAGGATTTAGTTTGCGTAGTGCAGCAGCCTAAGGATGTTACTGCGGTTGAGAAAACCGGATACTATAAAGGTTTATATCACGTATTGATGGGCGCTATCGCGCCCTTGGAAGGAAGAGGCCCGGCAGATTTGAAGATCGATGGATTATTGAGCCGCATTAAAGGCAACGGTATCAAAGAAATTATTATCGCCACCGACGCTGACACTGACGGGGAGACCACAGCGTTGTATTTGACTAAGCTTATCCGCCCCTTAGGGGTTCGGGTCAGCCGGATCGGACTTGGTTTACCCGTAGGCTCCCAATTGGAATATGCCGATAGCGCCACCTTACTTAAAGCCCTGGAATCCCGCCGAGATATCTAACCTATGATTTCTTTTACGAGCGTCTCCAAAAATTACGGCTCAAAGGTCCTTTTTGAGGGCATCTCTTTGACTATTAACCGGGGAGAGAAGATCGGCCTTATCGGCCCGAACGGAACCGGAAAGAGCACTTTATTCCAGCTTATTCTGGGTGAGCTGGAGCCGTCTTCCGGCGATGTCCAGCGCAATAAGAATATCCATATCGGATATTTACCGCAGGAGGCCCATTTTCATTCTCAAAGGACGGTGATCACCGAGATCATCGAAGGGGATAGCCGTATAGCCAAGCTAAAACTTGAGAAAGAAGCGCTGGAGGAAAAAAATCAGGCCGATGCCATGCGTTACGGAGATATCTTGCATGAATTGGAGGTATTGGGTTATTTTGAGCTGGAGCATAAGGCCGAGAAGATCCTTTCGGGCCTGGGTTTTAAAGAAAAAGAATTCACCAAGCCGATAATGCAGTTAAGCGGAGGCTGGCAGATGCGGGTGTTGTTAGCCAAGCTTTTAACCGTGCATTATGATTTGCTGCTCTTGGATGAACCGACGAATTACCTGGATTTGAACGCGGCTCTCTGGTTGAAAGATTATCTGGGGGCTTTTCCGGGCAGCTTTATCATGATTTCCCACGATAAGGCCTTTTTAAACGATGTTACTAATTATACCTTGATTCTTGAACAGGGGAAAATCTATAAAGTCCGGGGTAACTACGAACATTTCGAGCAGATCAAGCGGGAGCGTCAGACATTTTTGGAAAAGCAGTCCAAGGAGCAGGAGAAGAAACGCAAGCAGCTGGAGGAGTTCATCGCCCGGTTTCACGCCCAGCCGAATAAGGCGGCTTCAGTGCGGGCTAAGCGCACCCAGTTAGAAAAATTGGAAGATATCGACCTTCCCCCTAATCCCCGGGACAGTATTCATGAGTTCCGTTTTCCTCCGACGCAGCGCAGCGGTTATAAAGTTATGGCCCTGGAGAATGTCTCTAAGGCCTACGAAGATGTTTGCGTGTATAAAGACTTTGATTTTGAGATTATCCAGGGTGAAAAAGCCGTACTGGCCGGGGCAAACGGGGCCGGCAAGTCGACATTGTTGAAGATCATGGCCGGTATCGTGCCTGTTGATTCCGGCTCTAGGGTAGTCGGGCATAATGTGCAGACCGGATATTTCTCGCAGACGCGCTTAGACGTGCTGTATCCTGAGAATACGGTGTTGCGGGAGGCTTATTCGGCAGCGCCCGGATATATGGCCGAAGAGACTATCCGGACCATTCTGGGGGCTTTTTTGTTCACCGGGGAAGACGCGGATAAGCCGGTTAAGGTGCTTTCGGGAGGAGAAAAGAGCCGGCTCATTTTGGCTAAGTTGTTGATCAACCCGCCGAACTTTCTTTTACTGGACGAACCGACTACCCACCTAGACGTGGATGCGGTGGACGCTTTAGTCCAGGCCCTGGCGGATTACGCCGGGACGATTGTTTTTATCAGCCACGATATCCATTTTGTCCAATCTATCGCCAATGTGGTGTATGAAGTCAAACCCGGAGGCCTGGTGCGGAAATTCCCGGGAAGCTTCGACTACTATTTAGGGAAAAAGGATGTTTCTAATGACGGCGGTATAATCACGGCGCGAAAACAAAAGTCAGCTAATAAGCCGGCCGATGAACAGAAACAGAAACAACAGGAAGATGAGCGGCGCAAGAAAGAAGATGAACGCCGGCGCAAAATTCACAATAGCCAGATTCGGGAGAAGATGAATTTGTTAAGGAAGGATAGGGAGGCTTTGCAGTTGGAGAGTTATGCCAAGGCCCGCGCGCTTTCCGATACCAAGATCTTCCGGGATGAAGAAACGGTTAAAACCTATGGCCGAAGGCTAAAGGATATTGAAGTTGAAATGGCGAGGATCGATGACGCAATCCGTCAGTTTAAGTCCCAGATTGCGGGTGAAACGGAGGAATGAAGCCGAGAGAATTATTTTCTCGGGGCCGGCGCGCGAGTTTTGAGCGGCGGCCTTTTTGATTGTTGCCGGGTATTTCTTTGTTGCTGGGCGCTGCCTTGCGGCCGGCCGGCTTCAAGGTCTTGCTGGGCATTCGAGAAGTTCTGTTCGTTTTCTTTGATTTGGCGATTAAGGCGCTGCTGGGAATTATCAAGAGTATTTATAAGCGCGTTCTGGTGGTCGTCAATCAGCCGCTGATCGGTATTTTTTTGTTGGGGTTGTTCCATCGAACGGTATCTTCCTTCTAAAGCATCGGCTTGCGCTTGTCTTGCGCTCGGGTTGGATCTGTCCGGAGGTAAGGACTGGTTACTCTTGCGCTGGTAGGGCATTTGCTGCCTATTCTGCCGGCGCATCGGCGGCTGTTTCTTTTTAATCAGGCCTTGCCTGACTCTGCCGTCGAGGTCGCCTTTGAGCGAGCGCCAGCGTTCCAAGCGCTGATTGGGAATGCGTTCTTGTTGTCGGGGTTTTTGAAATTTAGCGATTTGGGTTTTATACCCGCGAAAGACCGGTGTTTCCTGTTCAGTTACTGTGCCGTCGGGCTCGATGTTCTTAACATATAGGTCGTCATCAAAAGCCTCGACATCGGTATTCTCGGCGGTCGCCTTCACCGACCAGTCGGTGCCGCGTACCCCGCAGATAGCCGTGGGAGTGCGGATTTCAAAGGTGGATCCCGAAGAAATGTTTTTGATAGAAGCGAATACCTCTCCTTCCAGCAGCTCAATTTTTTCGTTACTGTCGAAGATGATAGTGGCCTGGGTGTTTCCGCTAAGGCGGATGAGCTTAGCTTCGTCGCCATCTAAGTTCAATTCGGCCATTGAATCTGCGCCGACTTTGATGCTGTCGCCGGCTTCCAGGAGGACATTTTTTCTGACGCGGCTCCATTCGGTTTCTCCGGCCGAATCCAGGAGGACCTGGACGTCGCCGGAGAAATAGAATACTTCCGCGTAGTCCTCGGCGTAGGCCGATATAAAAGTTAAGGTCAAGAATAAAGCCGCTAAAGCTGGTAATCGCTTCATATCTCCTCCTTTGGGTAGGTGAATTGATTGTAACCCAAGAGGGTGTTTTGCGCAATATAAATGTGGGGCGCCGAATATGCCCGGTTGGTTCGTTATTCTTGACAGAATGCCCGGTTAATTTAGAATGAATATATGATTAAAATCAGCGTAATTCCTATTGAGGGCGATTCCGAGAAACTGGCATTGTTGCGTTGCGTGCTTGGCGCGGCGGGTATCCCCCAGACAGCGCTTAGCGAAGAAGTCACTCGGGGGAAAGGGGCTGTGTGTATTTATGGGGCCAACCGGCGAAAAGCAGAGATAATCCTTAAAAGGATCCGTAAGCTTAAGATAAAAGGCGTACGTATTTCTACGCGCAGGTTAGGCGATGACGATTGGAAGACCCGGTGGAAGAAGTATGCCGAGCCGTTTTGGATTACCCCGGAGATCTTGATAGTTCCGGTGTATAAACAACTGATCGGGCCAGCCGATAAAGATAAGGTATACATTGATACCCTTTTTGCTTTCGGGACGGGTTTACACGCCACGACACAGATGATGGCGGGGTTTATCCGCGCGCGGCGGGGCCGATTGAACAGTTTTCTTGATGTCGGCACGGGCAGCGGTATTTTAGCGATCATAGCGTCACGGTACGGATGCCGCATGATCTGGGCAATTGACTGTGATCGGGAAGCGGTACGAACAGCCCGGCGGAACGCCGCGGCCAACGGCGTGCGCGCGGTGTTCGCGGTTAAACCGCTGGAAAATCTAGTTGCGCGGCGCCGTTATGATTTTGTGGCCGCGAATTTACTCACCGGCGATCTTATTAGATTACAGAAGAAACTTATCCCTCGGGTCTGTAGAGGAGGGTATCTGGCGGTATCCGGTATCCACCGCGATAACTACGCGTTGTTTCATAAAAGGTTCATTCATCCGCAGTTGGTGTGCCGGTCGGTAAAACAAAAAATGGGCTGGTATGCTTTATTGTATCAACGGGCCTAGGTTTTGCATCATTCACCTTGCCGGCGCCGGGTTCCAGGGTGGCGGGAGCGGTTTTGAGATAGCCTGCTCGGCGCAACATCCCTAATTCTTATTTTATCTCTTTAAGGTCCGGCGTAATATTAATGAATTTGTAGGGTTGGCTCCAGGCGGAGTAGTAAACGGCGTCCGGCAACAGCCCATACCGCGCCCCCAGGAACCTATTGAAGATAAAACGAAAGCTATTAACCGGAGTTATAGACGGATAAAGTCCCGTATAGTCGCGGCCGGGGAAATAATACGCCTGCAGAATCGAAAAACGCTCGGGTAGATTGGTTTTAGCGACATTCTCATTATCGAATTGGGAGCCTGGCCCGTGATCGGACTGCAGGATGATTACGCTGGGCCGCGCGCTTTGGGTAATAATTCCTTCCAGGGATTCTTTGATTGAACCGTTCACAAAGTCAATTTGCCGCCGATAATAATCGATATATTGTTTTTGGGTCAGCCCTAAATCATAGAGATGACTCCCATCGGACATAGTGAATTCGCGCTCCAGATTAATCTCGGAGTTGGCTCTGCCGAAAACAAATGGCGGGTGAGGCACAGTGATATGCGCGAAGACGAAGACCGGGTGTTGCGATCGCCCGGGATCGGGCAAATGCTGAAGAGTATACCGGATGCGCCGGCGGTAGATATCGCAGGGGTGAAAGATAGCGGTGAACAAAGGCACTTTCATCGCCAGCCAGGCCGCTAGATATGGCGCCGGTGTGGCGTTAAGCAAAGCAGCCCCGAATTCATCGAGAAACAGATAGGGGGTGAGATATTCATCGGCCCCGGTGAAATCAGTGAAAGAATAACCTGAAGAATAAGCCACAAAGGAATACCCGTGTTCCCGCAAGTACTTGACCGCGGCGTTATCGGCGAGCAGGCGTTTAAGAATCCGGCGGTCTTTGGACTCGCAGGAGCCCGGGGCGATTAATTCCTGGAGGTAATTAAGATTAAGCGAGGATGCCAAGGAGAGGGTGGTCTGGCCATAATTAGCCTGCCCGGACTCGGCCAGATAAAACCCGCGCCGGGTAAGGTAATTGATGAATGGAGTATTGTCATAGCCGTAAATGTTCTGAAGAATGTCGGCTCGAGCATATCCATCAAGGATGATGTAGTAGATATGGGGATAGGAACTGGTATCCTGAGCGGCTTTTTGGGATTGTTGCAAGTTTTGGCCTTGGATCGCTAAATGGCTATTTTTTTGAATATAGTAATGCGCGCCGGTAATAAGCGGCAAAGCAACCAGCGTGGTGCTTACTATATGCAATAGCTTTGTTGCCGAATCGGTAGGGCCGCGCATGCGGATAATGCGGTATAGGCCATATCCGAAAATAGCTGTCCAGGCAGGGATGAGTAAATAATGGCTTCCGGTTATAAACGGTCCGACGCGAGCCCCGTAGACCTTAAGATATGTTGGGATATAGGAAAAGAAAAGAATCAGAAAAAGCGCAGCCGCCATCCCGGATTTAGCCGGATCGCGGATAACCAGCCGGAATAAAGACCATGAGATTAGGCTGATCAGCAGGACGGCTGCTACCGGGGCAATGAGCTGGGAAAGGGACAATTGCTCAATATTTTGCGCGAAAAGGAAAAGGACAGGGAAGATGGCAAAAAGAAACGGATGGAATATCAGCCGGGTTTTTTTCACAGGCAATTCTATTTTTTGCGCATGCGATACAATATTCTTTGGGAGTCACGGATGACTGAAGAATCCTGTAAAGTAAAATATTCTAAGAACGCGGCTTCAAACCGCTCTTTGGTGTAATCGGGGAAAATATCCGTTTTGCCGGCGAGCATGCGTTGGACTTGAGAGTCGTTCTTAGGGATAAATTCGATGATGAGGTTTGTCGCCACGCGGCTGAAAAAATTGGCGCTGTGCTTAAAGCTTAAGTTGTTGTTGAAAGTCAGATGGTGTATTAGGGCCAGGGCTAAAACGGCATCGGCCGGCCCGCGCTCGAAGATGGTCATGCGTTCTTGGTTTTCCCATCCTATGCCCGCAGAGGGGTTAGTTAGATCGAGGATCAAGGGGAGAATTTGGGTTTCTTGATTCGCGACTACGCTGCGGTAGTTTTTTTCAACCGCCGCGCAATCAGCATCAAAGGCGATAACCCGTATTTTTTTATCCGCGGCCAGGCGGCTGAATACTCCGGTATTCGCCCCCATATCCCAGAGACAAGATGGTTGTATTCTATCCAAAAAGGCCGAAACGGTTTCCTTCTTGAAATTAAAGGCATTCGGAGAATAATTAGTGTCTTTATAATATGTTGCCCAGGCTTCGCAAGCGGGTTTGCCTTTAAGGCTTCGGATGGCGCCTTCCAAGCTGTCGATAAGCCCGTAAAGGGCAAAGCGGTTTGTCGAGATGCGGCCGGTATTGACTACTTTATCGGAAAAATAGCGCTGGCTTTTAGCGTGCAGATGGATGTGGCTAAGCAAAGCTGGCTTAAACCGGGTACGTTGCGGCAGGAGAGCGCCGGCCAAATCTAGAGGGATACCGTCGATATAGACCCTGAGCAGCTGTTGCAGGCGCATATCCCTATAGCTGGCCAAGGCCAAAGGGGCCAGGAAGTGTTGGCAGAATTGCCGGTAGGCTATCCAGGGCCGGCCTTCCGGTAATTTTTCAAAGGATAAAGTATCGATAAGTATCGGCTTCCCTTGGGAGAACTGAATATTATAAGCGCTGCTGTCTTTAAGGGTCATGCCGTATTTGAGCGCCTGTTTTTGGATCGTCAGAGTAACCAAGGCCGCATCCTTAAGCTGGCTAAAACACCACTCGTAAGGATAGGAAATAAAAGGTATCAATTCCGGTTTGATTATTTTATAACTCGTCCGGTCGTTAGCCGTCTCAAGCGGAACTTCCTCATGAGGGATGAGTAAGCCCGCATTGTTAAGGGATCGGTACAAGCCAGACCCCATTAAAAAATCATAATTTTCCCGGTAGCAGCTGTTGACGCGGCGATATAAAATGCCGTCGTGAAGGAAGATTGATCCGCTGGGGTCGCGAAATGAGGCCGGGTGAGGTAAGTTTTGGCTGTTTGGGGTCATTGGGGATTCCGGCGGAATAACCTTTTGATAAAGGATAGGATATTATTCCAGAATACCTTGACCGCGAATAAGGCTCCGAGTAAAAATCCAAGGCCTAATTGGAAGAGGTAGCTTCCTGACCCCGGGTCAAGATAGGCGTAGGCGTTGGCCGGGAAAGCCGCGCAGCAATAAGCACCTAAAAAGGCAAGCCGGGCACCATGAGAAAATCTCATATATTTATTTGTCATGCAAGCGCTAAATTAAAATTAGTATATACCTTTTAGAGCTTCAGGTCAAAGAAATTCGGGCTAAATTCGGGCGTAAATATGCCCGCGATCAAATGGCGCGGAGCTCGCGATGTTCGCCTGAGAGGTGGTTTTGACATAGCCCGCTCGGTGAGATATCCCAGATTCTCAGAGAACTGGAGCTGAAGGCAGTTCGGCAAGTATCAGCATAGGCGTATTAGGCCCGCTGAGAATAATCTTAGAGTATTTGCTTGTTACGCAATTTAAACCACAGGCACTGCATGCAGTTGGAGAAATTACGATGATGTTCATGACAATATGAAGATGCGATAAGCCAGCACTCGTGGCCAGTGTCTGTAATATAGGCAGGGCATTTTTCTTTTGTTTCCGGCGGGCATTTTATTAAATCCCAGCAATTTTTCATCTCCTCTTCGTTATTCACTGATTGTCTCCTTTTAGATTATACTCCTGCTTGCGCCGGATCCGCGGGTTACGCGGCCGGAAGTTTTTCTATGGTAAATAAAAGGTTAAGGGCCAGTGCCCGGCGCGCCAGGGGGATCGCGGCTAAGTAGGGTCGCGTCAGGTCTTTATAAAATACGCCGCAGCTGAAGCCGTTTTTGCGGCAGATTTTCGTAAATGCCCCGGCGTAAGTCAATCCGTAGTGTAATTCGGTATAAGGGATTTTGTCCGCGAATAACGCGTTTCTTAATCGCCAGTAGAACTCGCCGATTTTTTCCCGGATACTGTTCGGGGTGAAAATAATGATTACCCCTTGAGGTTTTAATACTCGGTACATTTCTTTAACCAGGGCGTCTTTTTCAGCGTCGGTAATATGTTCGATGAAATCCGCCGAAACGATTTTATCGAAATGCCCGTTTTTAAAAGGGAGATTCATGCTGTTGCCGAGAATAAAGCGGGTGTTCGGGCCGACGCCGAATTTCGCGCATAACTGCGTGGCTGCCTTGAGAGACTCCAGTGAATAATCTATCCCGAAGGCCTTAGCCGCGCGCCGTGCCGAATGGAAAGTAAGCGTACCCACGCCGCATCCGATATCCAGGATGGTTTCTCCTTGTCCCGGCTTGAGAAATTGCAGCACGGTGTCAGTTCTTGCTATTTCCGAGCGCTCCTTAGGTTGATAATAATGGTCGATTTGGAATTGCAGCCCTTGAGCTAAGATTCTATGATCGTAGTCTTGGGATGTAATCATAGAAGAGAGAAGTCTGGGTGTAAAGTCCGAGATTATTTAGCAGGACAAGGGTTTGGTGATTGCAGCTAAACTGCCTTGTTGTCTAGGTAGTAATTAATGACGTTTCCCAGAAGCTTACGGTAAACGGGATTGGTCAAGTCCTGGAATTGAATTCCCGATTGAAAAAGATCGGGTTTAGTGCCTTCAGGATTGGTTTTTTTAGTCCAAACGATAACACCGTGGCACTTGATGGGCAAGGACTCCTTGTCCGTGATGAATAATTCCAGCTCGACCAATGACCCGACTTTGACCTCTTTTTCTAAAGTGACCCTTATCCCGCCCTCGCTTAAATTTTCTGTATAAGTATGAAAGATGTAATTTTGCGGTTTCCCCTGTATGACCTCTCCGGTGCAAATAACATTTATTTCGTATTTAACATCGGCTCTGGGGAATTTTCTTCTTTCTTCGAACATTTTTTGTCTCTGGCGAGTAGTTGTTTCTTTAACGCTATTCTAGCGCAGAAATTGATAAAGTCAACGCGATTTTTGGTAGGATCACAGAGCGTTTGTTAAGAAACAATCTTATCTTCCATGAATTATCCTTCGCAATGAGAACAGCCTGCTTCGTCAAAAGCAGGCTGTTCCTTGGTTGCCGCAATTCGAATTAAAAATCAATCTGACTGCGAATGCTTCCTACGACGATAGTTTTATCTCCGTTGACAGCATCTCCTCCGTAGGGATCCAAAATGACCTGGATATCCGGACTAACGGAGAGATGATCGTTCACTTTGTATTTGTAATAAGCTTCCAGATGATGTTCCGTATCAGCTTTTAAATCGCTGTTGGATTTTTTATAATCATCCGAAGGGATAACGCCTCCAAAGGCTAACCCTAAAACATCATCATTCCGGTTCCACGCAGCGCCGGCAAGCTGCACGCCTGCGCTATAAGACTGTTCCAGTGATAAGCCCTCACCATTTAGGAAAACTTCGGGATTTTGCCAGCCATAACGCGCGAAGAGCCCAATCCCATCAGCAACTTCCTGATCAAAACTCAGGCCGAAACCATAATTATCTTCTTTGGTTTGAGCCGAGTCATCCCATTTGGTATGTTCACGGTCGCCTCCCCATCCATAAAACCGATAGTTGCCAGGACGGCTAAGGAGTTTTGGTTTGAAATTAATTTGTCCGCCATAAAAGGTGTCTTCAAACATATCTTCCCAGTCACTATCCCCATCCATAACAATAGACTCGATATCGATCCGGTCATTCGGGGAAAGAGCCATACGTAATCCCGCGCCGTTACCGGGGAATTCGACAGCAGGATTATTTCGGAAAATACGTCCCAAAAACTGCGATGTTTCATCGTTGGCGTAATCGTTGTTATCGATAAGATATGTTGGATCCAGTTTACCAATCCTTACGGTTAAAGGACCCATGTATTGCTCATACCACCCTTCAACAACGCCGAGATTAGAGTCTCCGCCGGTAGCGTCAAAATTAACATTGCTGAATACTTTTAGTTCGTCTTCAACGCCAGCCCCTTCACCAGCTTCAAACAAGATTAGGGCTTTGCCATAATCTTCGAACTTCTTGGATAACTCAACATCAACAGAGTAGGAAGCGTCTCCGGTATCTTCACCGTTTTGCGACAAATCATCACCATTCGCGTTATTAGTGAATTGATAAACACCGGTCGCGCCGGCTCCAATTTCAATGCCTTCGGTAAGCGCTCCGATTCCTTGTGATTTTGCTTCTTCGAGTCTCCCCTCTAAGCCGGAGACTTTTCCTTCAACCTCGCTCAATTTTGTTTCGGTTCCCTTTCCTTGTTTTTCCAGCCGCCCTTCCAGTTCTTTTATTCTGTTTTCCATCAGTTCAATGCGTTTCACCAGTTCTTCATTGGTGGGTTCCGCAGAAACATTGGTGCAGACAAAAATACCCGCCATGAAAAGGCACAAAACTACGCATGCCCCCTTTTTGCAATTATTCAACATTTACCCCCCTTCGTTTGTATAATAACTGGTTATTGGTTCGTTAATGTTCCATCCTTCAGCAAATAAATTTCAACATTGAGATCTTTAAGAAACTGTTGATCATGAGACGCAATGAGCAATGAATAATTTGTGCCTTGTAAATATTCTGTAATCTTTTTAATTACATGATCATCGATGCTCGCTGTTGGCTCATCTAAGACAAGGACTTCAGGCCGCATGGCAAGCACGCCAGCTAATGAAACGAGACGTTTTTGTCCCCATGAAAGTTTAGTTGTTATCCGCTTCTGTAAAGCCTGGATGCCTAATTCCCCGGTAATCTCAGTAACGGTTTTCTGAACGTCTCCTAAGCGGGCCCCCAGGTTTAAAGGTCCGAAAGCAATATCTTCCTCAACCGTCGGGCAAAATACCTGATCGTCGGGATCCTGGAACAGATATCCGATCTTCTTGCGAGCTTGGGCAAAATCTTTCTCCTCGTGACACGGCCGCTCAAAAAGAGAAATAGCGCCTTTCTGGGGAAACGCTAATCCCATAATAAGCGAAAAAAGGGTTGTCTTCCCGCTTCCGTTCGCGCCGACTATTCCCGCCCGTTCTCCCTTTTTAAGAGAAAAATTAAGCTCCTTGAAGACCTCAATCTCTCCGGGATAGGTATAGTTGATATTTTCCAATTTGATTACTTCCATAGAATAAACCTGCTAGCGATAATAACCGTCATGATTAAGGCAAAGATAATGTCCGTTTGATGAATACAGAAGTGCTTTAGCATCGGGAAATCACCACGAAAACCCCTCAGTGTTAGCGCTTGATAAATTCTTTGCGACCTTTCGTAGCTGTTCACAAAAAGCATGCCTACCATATACGCATACGTTTTTAAGGTATTCATATTTGTTTTGGGGCAAAAGGATCTTGCTTTGGCTGTATTCGTTAGCCGGTCGTGCTCCTCATGCAAGACACTGATGTAACGATAAAGAAAGACTGCCAGGTAGACAAGCTTTTTAGGAAATTTTAGATGAAACAAAGCATGCGCTAGACTAAAAACATCAGTTGACCCTATAATCGCTATGGTAAATAAAAGAATTGCGTTTGACTTCAACGTAATAACGAGGGTATATAACGCGCCCTCGGCGCTAAAAGAAAAATCTTTGAAGGCAAAAATAACCTGCCCTTTAATGCTAAAGGGCAGTGTTAGCCAAAGTAAAGCAATAAATACATTCATGGCAACAAGACGGGTAAACAATGCCTTTAAATCAATATGAGCAATAAAAATGAAAAGCATTG
>JBFZAQ010000028.1:0-6417 GCA_041308885.1 Candidatus Omnitrophota bacterium
TTTTCGCCGCACGGATCAATACCCTCAGGCAGCTCGTCCAACAGATCCCAGTCATAAAGCCGTCCGGAAAAACGCTTATCCATTACTTGCGCATCAACGCAAGTAATGAAAGCCTTGAATCCTTGCTCGATAAACGCGCGGGCCAGTACGAAAGTATCTTGCTTCCAGAGCGGGAAAACCCCCCGCATCCCGGCTTTGGCCAGGTTGGCTTCGCGGTATTCGCGAATACCTTCGAGAAAAATATCACCGAAGGCAACTAAGTTAACCCCTTGATCTTTAAAACCCAACAACACCTTAAGCATTCTTTGCTCATATTCTTGATTATCCGAATTCTTGGGGATATAAACTATCTCAATCGGCAGCCCAATTGATCGGGCCTGTAGCAGTAAGAGTTCTTTACGCACGCCGTGCATACTAACCCTCTGGTAATCTTGGGTAACCGTGGATAATAAAGCGACTATATCGTAGCGCGCGGAATTCTGCAATCCCCGCAGGGCCATAGCGCTATCCTTTCCGCTGCTCCAGGCGAGGATAATCTTCTCTTTCATTGAATACCCCGGTTATAGTAAGGCTACAATATAGGCTAGCGAATACAGCAGATTAACGGCTACGGTCAGGCCGCAAAGCAGCTCAAGCCTCCTTCTATTCTCAGATGCCCCCTGCATAAGCAGCACACCGACAAATCCGGAGATAACCACGGCGGGGATAGCCGCGGCTAACCCTTTAGCCGGAAAACCAAGCACAAACTGATGAATACTGAAAAAAGCCGCGCTAATCAAAGCCGCGCAATAAACGTAGGCTGCTTTGACTTTACCGATGCGCACTAACAAATTGGACTTACCGGCGCGCGCGTCACCCACATAATCAAGATACTCGTTAATCAGGATGACATTAAAAATGGATAAAGCAATGGGTAATGACAGGACCTGAATTTGCGCCGGAATCTCAGCGGATTGCAAATAAACTCCCGTGGCCATTGGCAGCCAGCCATAACAATATCCGATAAGTACCTCGCCAAAACCGCGCTTGACCCAGCGCAGCGGCGGCTTGGAATAATAGAAACCGCATATCGCGCCGGTTATCCCTAAGGGTAACGTTAGAGGTCCGGTATGATACCCCCAATACAAAACGCAACCGATTATAAAAGCCGACCCAAAAATAAACCAGCTAACCGCGGCGATCACCTTCGCGCGCTCTTTGCCCTCGACCACTATTTGACTGCCTCCGGCAAACTTGCTTTTACCGAAAGCCGCGTTAACCGAGTCTTCCCGGACATCGTAGGCCTCGCCGTTATAATTGGTGGCCAGCATAATCAACGTTATAGCCGCCAGGGCCCAAAAAAAAATAGCCCAATTAATAACGCCCCCCGAAAATCGCACATAGAGAGTGCCGGCGATAAACGGCAATATTCCCGCTGCGAGAAAAGGCAGCCTCGCCAGTAATAGCCAGTGCTGTAAACGTTTTAAAAAAATCATACCTGGATCGGGATAAACCCCGGTTTAAAACCTATATACTACGCCCGCCGTATAGCGGCCGATACCGTCGGCATCAACAATCGGGGAATCGGTAATCTCATCTCCAAAAAGTTCATATTGCGCATCCAACACCACGGCCCAACTGGTACCTAGCGGAATACCGATAGCCATTCCGGCCACATAATCAACGGTGGCATCAAGCGAATATATAGGCCGGTCAGCCCGGGCCTCGTGTCCGCGCACGCCGTAGTAATAATCAACTAACTCTTCGCTCAACCAGTGCGCCCCGATGCGCGGCCGCAGCAGGCCTTTATACAGCTTGGCCGATACCGTGGCGCTAATCTCCTGGCCCTGATATTCATTCAGAGTATCGGCTAAACCGGTAACCGTAAAAGCAAAAGTCTCATTCTTGATCTGCCCGCGTAATCCCGCGTCAAAGCTCCAATCCCGATCATCCATACCGTTTAATTCCGGGCTATCATCGGCTTCATATCCGCCAAAACGCGGCGAACCGATAACCGCAAACTTGAAACGATCAGCGTCAATCAGATTCAAGCCAAAAGTCGTTGAATCAATAAAGAAACGTTTATACTCAAGCGAGATAATCGGGCAGGGATAAACATCATTATCCATGCCTTTATAAGGCCGCTCAAGATATAAGACCCCTAAGCCCAATACCGAGCCTTTCTCAATATTATCCTTAAGGTCCTGCGAGACGGCCTCAAGCGATACCGCAAAACAATTACCGACTGACAATAGCACCAAACCAACCAACAACCCGATCAATACCAATCTGCCCATTTATCCCTCCCTAAGACACAAGTCTACACCAAGCCATCATTAAGACTTGGGTATTCCCCTCCTATACATTCTCAGCCAGCACTTCATAGTACGCCTGCGGATGCCTGCATGCCGGACACTCCCTGGGGGCCTCATCGCCCTCGATCACATAGCCGCAATTAATACAATGCCATTTTACCGGATATTTTTTCTTAAAAACTTCCCCTTTAACCAAATTATCGATCAGCTTACGGTACCGCGACTCGTGGAACTTTTCGACCTTGGAAATCTGCTCAAACGAGCGGGAAATCTCAGGAAATCCTTCAGCGTTGGCGATCTTGGCGAAATCCTGATAGAGCACCGTCCATTCCAGATTCTCGCCCGCCGCAGCCGCTTCCAGGTTAATCTTAGTATCGCCAATTCTCCCAGCCGGATAAGTCGCGGTTATCTCAACGTCCCCGCCTTCCAAATATTTAAAAAAAACCTTGGCATGCTCTTTTTCATTCTCGGCAGTCTCAATAAAAATGTTGGCGATCTGCTCAAAACCCTCTTTCCTGGCAGCGCTCGCAAAGTAAGTATAACGGTTACGCGCCTGAGACTCGCCGGCGAATGAAGCTAAAAGATTCTTCTCGGTTTGGGTGCCTTTTAAAGCCTTACTCATCTGTCCCCTCCTTAATATTTAGTAAACATAGCATATTCTGCATATCGCGTCTATGCGGCCACAAAACCGCACTGTGCGTGGGTATATCTTATCAAATGAGCTTAAGATTGACAACAAAAAAAACCCCGCACACTAAAACTGTGTATGCGGGGTTTAAAACAAATTATTAAAAATTAACCTACTTTTTCGTCTTGATCTTTTCAATAAACTCGCTTGTGGCTTTGGCCGCGATATCTTTGCACCCTAAACCAAAAGCCAGGGCCGCGCCCAAACCGATCGATGCTAATATAATACTGACTACTAACTCTATGATTTTAGCGCCTATATTCAACTGTTCCAGGGTTATAGCCGCTGCAAAAACAACAACCACAACCTCAACTATCTTACCGAGCATTGTCGAATGAGATACCCCGGCATTAATGGCCGCAGTCTGGACGATATTACTCAACAACTTAGCCACAAACATACCCAAAATAAGAATAAAGATCGCCGCGACAACATTCGGAATGTACAATACGATCCTATTCAAGAGGTCCGCCGCGACAGTCAAGCCGATGGCATTGATCGCCACAACCACGGTAACCAATAAAAATAACCAATAAGCAATTACCCCCAGCAATTCCGAAAGAGAGTATTTAATTCCGCCCTTTGCCAATAAGCTGTCCAGCTCGATACGATCGGATAAATCATCCAACTTAATCGTACGTAACCCTTTGGTCACGATAGCCTTGATTAAATTAGAGATCATCCAACCAATAATCAAAATAATGAGTACCAAGAGGATGTTCACGAAAAACTGGCTAATCTGCGACAAGACAGTCCTGGCTGGTTCCAGTAGCACTACCTGCCAACTACCCATCTTCCACCTCCCTTTGGTTAATAATATATTCAAGTAATGCTATCACAACCTGTTAGCACCGTCAAGGGAAATATTGGGAACAATTGGGAACAATTGGGAACTATCGAGCAAAGGCTGAACCATGTGTCCTGGTATCCTTGTGTCCACTACACCCTCACCATCATCCCGTCATACGCGGCAATAACTTCCGTTTTATAATCTTGGGATAGCTTTTTGGCAATGGCGGATGGGCCGGCTTTGAGCATGGCCATACCGAAATGGGTCAGAATGACTTTCTTCGGCTGCGTCTCTCGGATAATAACCCGGGCATCTTCCAAAGAGAGATGTTCAACTCCTATCCGGGACTTAAGGAATACCACGCTCATAATCAAAATATCGCAGCGGTAAAAATCCCTTAGCCGTTTAAAGTATTTAGTATCGGTCAAAAGGGCAATACTTTGCTTATTGCAGACCCAACGCAGCCCGTAGGTCTGAACCGGATGCTCATGCAGCATCGAAGTCCGGAAATTAATCTTCCCCACGCTATAATCGGACCTCGACTTAAGCACCTCAATCCTTTCCGGCAAGCGTCGGGCATAGCGTAAAATAACCGGATCCGCGCTAATGGCGTCCCGCGGGCAAAAAACTACTCCCCGCTTGATAAACCCGCCTTCAGTCATCGCCTCGATCAACACATTAATATCCGCAGAGTGATCGAGATGGCGATGAGTCAAGATAACCGCATCCAGTTTAGAAGGATCCAACGGAGGACGAGATTCAATACAACGGACTAAACTCCCCGGCCCGGGATCGATAAGGACATTAGTCCCTTCATAGGAAAGCCATATCCCCCCGGAAGCGCGCAGTTGACGGATCATCACGAATCGCGCACCGGCTGTGCCGAGGAACTTTAAAAAGCTACCGCTCTTTGATCCCATTACACAATAATCCGTTACACCCGCATTACACCTGCCTGCCGGCAGGCAGGCATTACACATTAAACATTACACAGAACTATCTATTTACTCCTTAAGCCACAACTTACGCAACTCCTTATTCACCTTATGCATTTGACTGTGAGTAATCTCAGGCGCCCCCGCATCAGACGCCCGGGTTTTCTGACCCGCCGCTGCCTGACTCCGCCCTTGACCAAGAAAGTCCGCCACACCCATCGTCCGCGCGCCGCAAGCCCTACTTAAAAAACAAACCTGCTTATCATCGGAGACTACCACGATTATCCGCGGATTGCGCGCGCGCTCAACCAATTCGCGGATCAAGTCATCCGCGCTGACCGCGCGGGAAAAGTATACTCGCGGGCCTTGATCGTTTATCTGCTCAGCGCCAGTAGGACAAACGCCGTCAAAAACAACCGCAACGGCGTTATTCCGGCTACCGCATAATCTGTTATCCTTAATCAACCTAATCAGCGCAAGGCGGACATCGGCGCACAGCGGACGGGAACGGCTAAATGCAGGGTGGTGGATGATGTTGTATCCGTCGATGATGTACTGTAAAGACATACAATAAGCCCCCCAGGCAAGCGTATAAAACAATAAAGAAAAAATTCAATAAAGACATGGCAAAAGCCACATCCTTGGCCATTCCCACTTTCATAAAAAAATAAACCGTCAAGGCGTCGCGTAACCCGAGGCCGCCGATAGATATCGGCAGCAGCGTTACCGCCCCGATTATCGGCAAAAAGATAAAAAAATAAACCAGCTTGATCTTGATACCCAGAGATAAAGCGATGATATAGAAAGTAACGGGGCTGATGGCTTGAATCAATACCGAAAGCAGCACATTTTTGACCATAATATCTTCGTGATGCTTAAAATAATGCAATTCCTGATGCACGTCCCGAATATATTGACGGATCTTTAATACCCTTGAGGCATCCCCGCTGCGGTTAAGATTGCGCGGGGGATGAAGAAAGCGCTCAAAAACCGAATAAAGTTTACTGTTAAACAGCATTAATAAAATACAAATTAGTATGGCTGAAATAACCGCGATAGCCGAATAAATACTCCGGTCTTGAATGAACCTGGCCCCGATGACCGCGGAAAAAATTGTAACCAGGACAAGGCCCACGTAACCGCTAAGCCGATCTAAGAGCACTGTCGCGATGACCTCCCGCGGCCGGCGAGTATGGCCGGCCAAATCAATGCTGCGAATAAAGTCTCCTCCGATAGTCGAAGGCAAGAATAAGCTAAAAAAAACACCCCCGGCGAAGGAAATGATTATCCTCTTTAACCTTAAGAATATCTTAACTGCCTTAAGCAGCATCTCCCAGCGCAGCAGACAAAGAACATAATTCAGGGAATATATCCCAAAGGCCAATAGTAAAAGAGCCTTATTCGACCGCGTCACCGCCTCGATAATCACTTTTTCATCAACCTGGCGAAACAAAAAAATCAGCAACGCCGCGCTGATGCTGATCCGCAGAAATATCGATAAGGCTTTCTTAAAAGACTCCATGGACGGCAAGTTCTTTTCCGGTTAGCCGGCGGTAGGCCTCTAAATATTTTTGGCTGGTCTTAGCGATAACCTGCGCCGGGAGTTCGGGAGCGGGAGGAGTCTTATCCCAGGTCAAGCTTTCCAGGTAATCCCGGACAAACTGCTTATCAAAACTCGGCTGAGGCCGGCCGCTGACGTATCCATCCAAT
>JBFZAQ010000029.1:0-2932 GCA_041308885.1 Candidatus Omnitrophota bacterium
TAATCGCTACCAACAATAACCCTGATATTGCCTCAACCATTATCCACGAACTCAACGGTTTATCCCATGAAGAAAACTTAGCGGCGGAAAGATCCTTTGCAGCCTGGAGAGATGCGCAGGCCAATAGTTCGGACTGGGTTGCTCCTGTTGCCATCGGTATAGTTGAAATTATATTTCTGATCATTGATTTAACCGTGCTTACTCCGGGAGTTCCGGAATTCTGGTTAATTGCTAATGGTGTATTATTATTAACAGGCTGCGCAACCAATCCTACCCCTGCACCCGTTGTGGATAATACTTATATTATACCGGGTATTGACCAGATTGATTCCAATGATTCCGTTGAAGGGTATGTCAAGACAAGGTTATGGAGTAATTCGGATAATATGCGCGCTTTGATTGACGCCAGCTATAGATTAGATGTGCCTTTGGTAATTTCCGCTGACATATTGGCTACCGAAATATTTGCGATGCGCGGCGGGGCCAGGCGTCAAGCGGAAGATATTGTAAGCAGTATCCATGAATATGATACTTATTCTGAAGGGATCGCCCAGCTGCAGGTTAGGCACGCTGTTCGGCTCTTCCCGGTTTTATACGAAATTGCCAGCGAGTCAAATGCACCCGCATATTTGAAAGATGCGGTTGCGTCCTACGCTGATCTTTATACTACTATTGGCGAAAGGGATGATAATAGCGCTTTAATTCATTTCGCGGAAATCAAAAACTTGCTGAAGGATGATACGATATGTATTTATCTGATGACTTTGTATATTCAGGAATCAATGCAGGCCCTTTATGCTGCTGACCCGGTTTCTTTTGCTGATCCCCAAATCTTGGATACTTATTCTATTCCGACTGCGCTTGAAGCCGGGGCGATCGGGGCTTATTATGTTGAGGGGCCGGCCTATGCTTTAAAACCAGGATCTTCTGTTTGGCAGCAGATGTACGGTGATTCAGAAGCGCCTGAGTATAATATCTATCTTTTAAATGTAAGGATTGATGGTTATAACTGGATACCCATCGTTGATTATTTAAAGAACCATGTTTCTATGGAACGTAGCCCTTATCAGGAGTTTAGTGAAGTTATGTTAAGCATGCTGGATTGGCAGGATGAGCATGCTTATTACTATGATGAAGGTTTATTCGGTCTGGCCTTTACCAATAAAGATGATATTTTGGCGCAGTCCTATGCTCCGCAATACGCCTTTATGGCCGCGATGTTTATGTATTCTCCGGTATATGGATTTAATGATCCCAACCGGTATCCGGTAAATTGGCAAACTGCTCCTGCGCCCACTCAGGCTGTTCAGCCTACTAATGCCCCTGTTCAATCCGCTCCCGGAGTCGGCGCGCTGCCGGCAGGGTTTTACTCTGATGCGCAGGGAATTTATTATATCGTACAGACTGATGATACGGTATCTGAAATTGCGCTTTTGGTTTGCCAGAATCTGGATTATATTTCTGCGGAGGCTGCAGCCGGTGATATCAATGCGGTTAGCGATTCCATTGCCTCCCTGAACAATCTGGTTAATTATACGATTTATCCTGAACAGAATATTTATGTGCATTTATTCCCTGCTCAACCCTCCCGCGCCATCGACGCCTTAATCGTAGCGTTAATCTGGGCGGTAGGAGGAATCTTATTAGGGTTAACTGCAGGTTTTGGCTGGACAATACCTTTGTTTATCCTGGCTGGTGTGAATTTAATTAAATCGGTTGATATTATCCAGGCCTTCTTAAGGGGATCTCAAGCTATCCGCGCTCCGCCGCTGACTACCGCGATTGCCCGAAATGACAATGGCATAATTACTTTACACCCGGCTGCTGTCAACCTGATAATTTATAATCCCGCTTTCCACGAAGAACTGCATACCCGTTTATCTGCTCTACCGCGCTGGTTACAGGAATTTATTATTCACTCTATAGATTTTGTCGGGGTATTTGTTAAAGCCGCCGAATATTCTGCAATTGCAGAACGGACCCTGGCGGAAATTTCCGGGATTATTTTATCTAAAGATGAATCGATACCGACCGGAGAGGTGTTAGAAAGATTATTAAAATCCTCACATCAACTTTTATCTGCTACGAAAAAACAAGGATTTAATTCTGCTGCTTCCGCCGCCGAATTAGTTGATTATTTAGTTGCAGTCACGGCTTTGCGTTTTACCACGCATCCGAACTTGTCTTATTCCTGGCAGGAACAGGGGCAGGAGGTGGTCCGCAGCCGCTTAGAGCATATCCAGATTATGGCTAATGAGGTAGATGCCATTTTGACAGAGAGAAGGTTCGGATTATCTTTAGAGGGAGAGTTCTTTACCGAGTTAGCGCGGATCGCCGCAGCCTTCCATGATTACGGGATGCTGGTACAGCGCAATAATCGCGCCCTTGACCATCGCACAATCGGTGCCAGACTTGCCGAAGATTTCTTAAGGGCTGTGGGTTATCGCAATGAGCGCGCTATAAAAATAATTGCTTTTGTTATTGCCCATCATTCAAATTTACGCGATATTTTCTTAGAGAAAAGATTAGCACCCGCGTATCTTAAGACAGCAGTTACCGAGAGCTTCAGCGATGCAGCCGATCAGGAGATCGTCTTCAGGGTGTTGGCAATTATTTCCTTGGCGGATATCGCGGCGGCCGGAAACGTGGCTTTAACTGCTGAGTTAGCCGAGGCGATCGTTGATTTTGCGGTAAGAGCAGGTAAAGTTGTTTTAGCCTCTGCCGATTTCGCCCAAATTAAGGTAAGCTCAGGTGTGCGCTTAATTGCTCTTACCGGCCCTAGCTGTAGTGGTAAGAGCCGGGCTGCCGATTATCTGGAAGAAAAAGGCTACGCGGTTATCAGGATCGGCGATATTTTCTTAAAAGGTTTACCGAAGCCTGTCATTTTAACTATGCGGTCGTTGATGGGGCAGGACAGTGTTGATGACGCGGG
>JBFZAQ010000030.1:0-7451 GCA_041308885.1 Candidatus Omnitrophota bacterium
ACCGCGATAATCGAAGTTAGAAGAGAAAAAGGTGGTTTTGTCGATTTTAATGATTTAGAAGCGTCGAACTAAGAAGCTTTATAAAAATCTATCAGAGGAATAGGGAACGGTTTATTCGGCAGACGCGCCAACCAGGCCCGCCAGGATAGAGCGGTTTCTCGTTTAAGAAGAGCTTACCGGGTAACGGAAATAAGATTATCAAACGCTACGGCGCCGGCAGTAGACTTGGATACCTTAAATACCTGGGAAGAGATGCGCAATGCTTTCGGCATTACCGATGAGCATGAAATGATTGCCGGTTTGATCGCTTATGGGTTAATTACTGACGATCAGATTAAGGAAGTTTTTGCCAGACTGATGCCTTACCGTAATTTAATCGCTGCAGATATCTTCCAGAGACGTTTCTTAGCTTTAGTGATGACCGCGGCATATTTTGGGGAAGATACGCTCTTTAGGTCGGACAGAGAGGCGATGTTACGGCAGAGAATCGGCGTTCTGTTTACGAATTTAGGTTTAGGGTTTGAACCCGGCCAGCCTGGTTTCTGCGGTGAGAATGCCGGACTTTTTGATTCAGTGATTAAATCCATTGTTCATGCTCCTGATTTTGAAGAGTTAGATATGCCGGCTGAAGCCTCTGCGACCGGGATGTATGTATTAACCAGTGATGATTTAGAAAAAGAGGCTCCTGGAGCAATTGATAGTCCGATCCAAGCTTGGAGAGTGGTTTCTTTAGAGAGATTTGTTCTGATGCAGGTTATTTCGGCGCAGGTAGTAGCGCTCAACGGGAACGGAAGGTTTGAGGAATGGATTTACCGCAAAGTCAATGCTGATGAGAGGACAAATCATTGGTATGCTGATGCCGAACAAGCCAAATTAGTCATTACTTTTATTAAAAATATTTATAAACCGCTCTCATCTTTCAGAACAGGCCTATTCTTTAAACATCAAGGTTCAGCTGCCGGCGGGTTGATGGGTAAACAGGAAAAAGTAAAGGATAAGTTTGGCGAGTTCCGTTATCATCAATGGTCATTGCTTTGGGAAGAGTGGGATGAGGCGATGAGGTTTGTATTGGGAGAGCATGTCTTAGGTATCGATGGCCATTTGTATGTTCGGGGGGAGGAAGTAGAGAGAATACTTTATGAATTAAGGTCTAAACTTGATGCCGAGCTTACCCGTGTTTATAACGGCGGAGCCATAGATGAGGATGGGTTAATCAGGCTGATTCGCGCTTTAACTTTCAGTGTGGAGCGGGCTACCGATATGCCCAGAATCAAACATCGTCTTAAGCATTATCAGTTATTCTGGGGCGCTTTCTGGCAGACGCTATTGAACAAGAATATCCGCAGCCGCATCTTCTCCGGGAGGAATGTTTTTGGGGTGCATGTGGCGGATATCAAAAAGACTTTATATACGGTTTCTGTTTTTGTGTTGAATATCGGCTTCTTTGTATTGCTTATTGCTAATATCTGGCCTAAGATTGTGCTTTTGGGCATTCCGTATTTTGCCATTATTAATCCATGGTTGATTGCTATTCCGGTGTTGTACATTGTGATTATGATTATTTTTGGAGCGTGGCGCAACAGCGCTATAAAGAATAATAACGCGGAATTAGCTGTCAAGCTACATAAAGTACAGTTAGGGTTGCAGGCCTTAGGTTTAGTGGCTGGATTAGTAGTAATGTTGTCTACCCCGGCTTCTGTTACGATCGTAGTGCCGGAGGCAGTGCGTTGGGTGATTAAGTTATTTGCTTTCTTTATCTTCTTTGAGACCTTTAGATTATCATTCTACTCTATTCATTATGCCTTAAAAGCCGTTCTTTCCTGGATTCATTATAAAGAGCAGAATATCTATGCGGTTAATTCCCAGAAAGACCTGGCTAAGGCATTGGAGAGGTTGTTTGCCGATGATACGGATGGCTGGTATTCTACGGATGAACATTCGATAACACTGGGCCAGGAAAATATACTTAACTTTAGAGAATCAATCTTAAGGGATTTAGCTGATCCCAGCGATTATCAATTGTTAATTACCGCTGCCGATAATGCCCGCTGGAATACGTTATTAGAGAGGGTTTATGCTGCCGGCACACTTACTGCTGCTGACCGCCAGGAATTGAATGCATTATTAAGCTCCGGCGAAAAAGAAGTGGTAGAAGAGCGTACCCACAGGCTTATCCGTTGGGCTAACGATCAGCTGCGGTTAGATAAGCCGCGTCCGGTTAGTTCTTTACGTAACCTGTTACCGTATGCGGTTTCAATGCAGGGGTATCAGGAGGATTCCTATTTCTCCGAAGAGAACTTAAATACTGAAGACAATAGTGACCCGAACGCGAAAGAAAAAACTACCCGCCTCGGTTTAATCGCTAAATATAAAACCGGATACTGGAAAGGGTTGATCCAGGTGCTTACCGAAGGGATTAATGTTTGGCCGCAGATGCTCAGAGGGTTTTTGCCTGATGCCAATGCACCGCCTGTGATGCAGGTTAGAAAGACTGATGCCGGGATAGATGTTTCTATTGCCAACATAACAGTTCCTGAAGACAGGCAGGATGATGTTAGGGCAGCTTTATTGCAGGCTTTGGGAAATGGTGAAATTACTATAGCCCTGAAGGATGTCAACGGAGATTGGATTAGGGTGCCCTTTGCCAATATTACCGGAATAGTATTTAATAGTATTCATTTCATAGTCGCCGGAATGAATGGGGAGTTCAGCCAGGCAGTAATGGGTACATTTATCACCAAGGCCGAAGAGGCCCAGATGAGAGAATTGATCGATCATCCGCGCAATATTTTAACTATTAACCCCACAGCAATGGCGTATATCGTAATCTGGGCTAACTCATACCTGGCTGATCTTTGGAACAACTGTAATTCTGCTTTAAAGATTAAGAGAAGATATGAACTTTCTGTCGATCTGATGGCTCCCGATATGCCGCAGGGTCAAAAGAGGCAGCTAGTTGAAGATAAAACCTCCCGTGTTATGGTTAAACACTCCGGTGCCTTTGGTATGGTTTATGAGCCGGCTTACCGTAAAATGGATGCAGCTGACCGGACTGTCCAGGCTACCTTAAATCTCTTTACTCCTGAAAAGCAGGCTGCCTTAGAGGATCTCTTCCCGATAGAGCAGCGTAACCAGGAAATGAAGAGCCTTAGGGATTATATTTATTACTTCCTTCCTAGATTAAGAGCCGCTTATATGCGGGGTGATATTACCTTAGAAGAATTAAGAAGCGAGGTTATTCGTCTCGGAGCTTTAATGGATCCGTTAATTGAAGCTATGAAAAATGATCTACTTACAAAAGATCCTGCAGGTGCCAACACTAAGAATGCGGTGAGCTCATATCAGGCCTTACACCCGATGTTGTACGCTCTAATCGAGAATGGTTTAAATTCTACCTGGAATAGGACCGGCCCTGCGGATAATGACCAGGTCCACTTCTTCAAATGGAACTCACTTACTGCTTCAATGCCGTATTCTTTCGGTTTAACCTTAGATTTAATCGATGCTGACCATCATGCCCGGGCTGAAGATATCTGGTCAGCTCCGGAGGCGATGGCCGAATTCCTTTACAATCCGCGTTTAGGCGCTGTGATTCCGGTGATTGAGCATTATCTGGCTGAAGGATTCGGTATTTTAGGTAAAATTGTTCCTTCCGGGGAAAACGCGTTTACCTCTCATGCTCAGATGGGTAAAGAGTTAATGGGCGGGTTAACTGCTTATGGTAAATTCTTGATTTTAACTAAGGCGATGCGTTGGTCAGAAGGTTTAGCCGGAGATGATTATGTTGCCGAAGATGCCTTAACCGTTGTCAGCTTCCGTTCATTCGGCTATGAATGCGAAAGAGTAGGCTATTACCGCAGAGGCAAAAGCTGGATGTATTTGGTTCTGGCACACTTAACCTCCTGCTTTAAGTGGGCTAATGACAGCGGCGAGTCCGTAATGGGCCGGATTCCTCTGAAAATGATACTTTCCGGCAAGGTCAGCATTGCTTACTTAATTGATAACTTCTGGTGGGATGGGTTTGGATTCTACTTTAAGAAACCGCACATTTTACGCTATTTAAAGTGGTTAACTATCTTCTATTTGATCCTGGATATTAACTTATTTATCGGCCTGCCGCTGATGATGTGGGGGTTAAGTACGGTCTTGTCTCAGGCAATCAGCTATGGTTCATTATTTAATTATGCTTATGAAAAGCATCAGGGGATGTTTAAGGGATTGATTTCTACTATTCGCGATATTTTCGCCCGCAACTTATGGTATTTTGTCCACTGGATATTCATCTATGAAGATGCAGTTGGAGTATTAGGCACTGAGCGTTTAGCCAAATTTGATTCTAACCCGGCCAAGGGCGGCACTTTAAAACGTGACTTAAGATGGCAGGATATTTATTTACGCAGCGATTATGCTGTGCGCCAAGGGGCGCTATGGTTGAGCATTATTTTCTTATTTGTCGGTGCCCATCCTTATAAATTCTTCCTTTGGATGTTCCCCATTCTTATGTTTGTGTCTGCCTTAATCGGTATGTTTGTGGTTAATGAGAAAACCGGGGTGAAGGATCATTTTGATACTTTTGTGCAGATTATGAAGGCGTGGTTCTGGGGTTTCTTAGATGCTCTGAATTTTGTCAATGTTCGCCTCAATCCGTCTGAGAGGGAAATATCGGAGCAGCAGATAGGATTAATTAACACAACCGCCAATAAGGCTGGAGTACTTTTGTCAGAGCGTTATGCCAAAATACTCGCTACTTATTCACTATACTATTCTCATTACCGCAGGCTCTACGGAACTGCTTCAATTATCTTAATGTCTGAAGTTATGAGAATGACCGAAGAAACTAAGAAATATACCGAAGAAAGAGATGCGGTTATAGCTGAAGTAGCTAAGACTAAGAATTTCAGTCCAGTTGCTAGTGTGCCGGCTAATTATGTGTTTGATTTATTAATGAGAATCCGTGATGTTAGAAAATACATCGAATTATTACACAGCGTAGGAGCTATTTCGGACAGTGACCGCAAGAATTATATTGATACTTTGGGTGAATACGAAGCTGCTTTACATCCTGGCTTAATATTTGGCAATAGGATTCGTCCTTTAGTTAAGGCGATTATCGATGGTTTAGCAAAAGATAAGCCGGAAGATAAAGACAAGAATAAGGGCAATAATGTTAATGCGGTTAAAAAGGAAATCGGCTTAGCCAGACAGTTTGCTATTTCCCCCGCAGATGAGCAATTATTTGCCGACATTGAAGATTTATTATCCCAAGAACGTTTTGATGAGGCATTTGCGTTAATTGATTCTGCGCTTAAGGCAGATAATAGACAAGCAGAGATGAGCAAGGTAACTTATCGACAGTTTGAAGAGATGGATTGGTATGTCACCGAATATGAATATTTACCGCATCCGGTGAGCCGTTATGAAACCGGGTTTGACCGCCTCCTGAATGGCCTAGCCTGGAATGTGCCGGTTGCGGATATGGTTATTGCTTTCTTCCAGACGATTGGCGCAATTAGGCAAGATGCTAAGAAGCTGCCTGGTGACCCGGCGGATACTTCCGTGACTTCTCCCAATAATAATTTAGTCCGGGCGCGTACTTTAGATACTTTGCTCCCGGTGAATGAAAATATCATTGAGCTTCCTGCCCCGGTACGTGGTGTTGAAATAGAGGGTGCTTTAAATCAGTTGTTAACCGATCTTTTACCGGATAAAACCGCTCCTCCGGTATACGAAGCTACCCTTTCCGATACCGCTTTAGATGTTAAGCTCGTTGAGCCGGTTGTGCCGGCCGATAGGCAGAATGAAGCCAGAATCACCTTCTACAACGCCATTCTTGATGGCAGCTATACTATTGAAGCCATCAACGATCAGGGCGCTTTGGTTAACGTCCTGGATATCGTTCCGGCCGCTGACAGAAGGATTGCTTACTTAGCTGATAGGGCAACCGTTGATTTAGCTAACGGTATTGCTAAATATATCAAGATCCAGTTTGGCAGTATCCACATCATTATCGACCTTGCTAATCTTCCTGCCGGTAAATTTATTAAGGTAAAAGTAGTTCTTGATCAACAAGCCGCGATTATTGTCGATATCATCGCTCCTTTAGCTGCCCCTGTAGAACCGGTAAAGGTAGTTAAGGATGAGGTGGTTGAGAATGCTCCCGTTCTTAAAGCAAAACCCGATGTTCAATATACTAGGGCTAAGCTATTAGCCCGGGTTGATGAGATTAGCGCATTTATCCTTTCTCAGTTTAACGCGATGGCAGTGGTAGTTACCGGAAATAAAGATGCTACATATTTAGATGTTCCGGAGCTTGCCGACCGCCTGGAGAAAGCCAAAACATTCCTCGCCAGAATCGCCCAGCGCTTGAATGCTGATAATGAAGGCATTCATCCTGAATTAGCTCATATCCGGCTGCAGGCCGGCCAGCCGGCAGTCAAATCGCATGGTTATCCTTTAAAAATCGGTATTTATCCTATCGCCGGTAATCCTATTCATTGGGACCATATATTAGTTGCCCTGGAAGCGATTGCCGAAGAGGGATTAGACAGGGTTATTTTCGATATTCAGTCCGGTAAAGATACCCGTAAGCCGATCCTGGGAGCAACTGAGGAATACCGCTATGAGCTTTGCGCGCAGGAACTTGAATTCTTCGCCCCGTTCTTCGGTTTCAGCGAAAACATCAGTGTTGACGGTGAGACGGATATCTTCCGGATCTTAAACCTTAATCGGGATTTATTTATTGACGCTTATTATATTGTCGGGTCAGATCACTATAACCGCTGGGTGCAGCTTAGAGACGCTAAAGGAAAATTATTACCTGTGGAGCAGCAGCCGCCTGACGATATGTACCGTCAGACCGCTGAATATGACATTTGGATTGCCGAACATGATGATCAAGACCCCGCGCGCGATACGATCCAGAAGCTGGAAGATAAAATTAATCCTCATCGCATGGAGCTGCTTAATCCCGAGGATAAGATCGGCCGCACCCAAGATAATCCTTACGGATTATCAGAAATACACTCTGTTTCCGTGTTATTTGCCGATCGCCCCGGAGAAGCGCAAAAGGTTATTCTGCATGGCTTAAGTAATTTAAAGCAACTTCCCTCGGTGGGTGATGCTTCCGCGACAAAAATACGCGAAGCTTTCCAAGGGATGGCGGTTGGCCAGGATCCGCGTCATCTTCCCGGATTAGTTTATCTGCCTTATGCGGGATATGAGTATATCCGTAATCATCCTGCTTATCTGGATATGTTAGTTAATCCTAAGAAGTACGAAATAGCTATCCAGGTTATTGCCGGCTTACGCGATTTCATTTATACGCAGTTTGAACAAATGGCCAAGGAACTTGGCATGTCGATGGACGATCCGGAGATTACTTCCCGCCTGAACAGTGCCGATACTTCATTAAATAAGATTTATGCCAGGATGATCAGTTTTGATCCGAATGA
>JBFZAQ010000031.1:0-8808 GCA_041308885.1 Candidatus Omnitrophota bacterium
TGCTCTTCCGATCTAAACGCGCTTAAGAGCCGGGGATAAATAACCGCTTGACAGAGTGATATTAAGTATATATAATTTATATAGATGTTAATTATGTATACTTAGGAGAAACGGTGGACTACCAAAAGATCAAAGCGCTCAATAAGCGGCTCTATTTTACGGTTACGGATGTGGCAGGCGCTATGGGCATTTTACAGGCATCAGCGCGTGTCCTGTGCAGCCGCTGCGTCAAAAGCGGTCAGTTCGTCCGCCTTAAGAACGACTTCTATGTCAGCGATCAGAAATGGGAAAGATTGACCCGGGAAGAGGGATTCGCGCTGGCGAATTATCTGCAAGTTCCGTCATATATATCATTTTTATCCGCGTTATCCTACTATGGCCTAAGCACGCAGGTTCCGCAGGGATTTTGGGAGAGCGCATCGCTGCGGCGGACTAAGAAGCTTACGCCAAGAGAGGCTGAATTTGTTTATTACAAGCTGCGCAAAGATTTGTTTTTTGATTTTCTCAAAGTAGAGGGTTTTTTTATCGCCACACGCGAGAAGGCATTTGCCGATACGGTATATCTCTATTCATTCGGTAAATATAGATTTGATCTGTCAGCGCTGAATACGGCCACGCTGAATAAGGAGAGGCTCAAGAAAATTCTGCGCGCATTCCCGCAAAAATGCAGAAAACTTGCCCTTAAGCTATGCGCGACCTAGAACTACAGGAACAATTTGAGCTGGAGGTGCTGGACCTGCTCAACAGCAACAAAATGCTAAAGGGGCTGGTGTTCACGGGGGGGACGATGCTGCGTTTATGCTGGGGGCTCAATCGGTTTTCCGTAGATATAGATTTCTGGTCAACGGCGAACCGGGAAGACTGGGCAGATTTGTTTGAACGGCTTAAAGAATTGCTGTCCGGCCGGTATAGTTTAAGCGATAGCGCTAATAAATTCTATACCATGATATTTGAAATCAGGTCACCCAGATACCCGCGCGCGCTGAAAATAGAAATTCGCAAAGAAGACAAAAAGTCGAAGGTAGAGCGCTCGATAGCCTTCAGCGTTTTTTCGACTTTGCAGGTGTTGGTAAATACTGTCGCTCTGGAAGATATGCTCTCGGCCAAATTCCGGGCCTTAATCGATCGCCGGGAAATACGCGACGCATTCGACGCCGAATTCCTGATCAAAAAAGGCATAAAATGCAAGGTAGATACAGGAATTATCACACAGTCCCGACGGGTAATAGAAGGCTTTACCAAGGATGATTATCGGGTAAAGCTGGGGGCGATCCTGGCGCCTAAGGAGAGGGCGTATTATCGGGAGGCAAATTTTAAAATTCTACTGGGATATTTGACGGCGGCAGGGACCTAAGGAAGACAGACATAAGACGGAAGACAGACATAAGACGTTTTATTCATCCCTAAAAGGCACAAGCAATTAGGGAACAATTCGCCGATGCATATCAATTACCGGTATTGAACCGCGGCTTCGCGGCTTGATAGGGAAATAGAGGACAATCATCCGTTTCGGTTCCGGAGGTGGAAGCAGAGCCAAACGCGCATTGCAAAAGCTCGAAAAAGAGACCTATTCCAATGCCAGGGCAAATTTTATGGCTTTATTAATCTGTTCTATTTTTTCCGGGCTGAGCGGATAGATTCTTTTGGTAAGAATTGCTTTTCTGATTGTAGTGATCGTATCTAAATTTGCCACGCATTTTTGCGGTAAACCGTCTTTTTCATCCAGCGGCACTTCCACCGGAATATTGCGGATAGTTGTGGTTATCTGTGCTACGGTAACGGCATTACGCACTTGGTAAGCCTCGTCGCGGGAAAGTAAAAGCACTGGCCGCCTGCCAATGGGTTCGGGTTGCTCTGCCCACCAGACCTCTCCCCGCCTCATTGTAAATTCTCCGCTTTAAACGCTTCTGCAGAGGACTGCTCAAAAACTGTTATTTCTTGGATAGATTCTGGTTTTTTTCTGTAACCTTCTTGGTATTGCTTAATTAATTCTTCCTGCTCCCGGTAGCCCAACCAAAAACGGATGGCTTTGTCTATAACGGCACTACGGCCAAAGCCTAATTTCTTGCGGATTTGTTCGAGTTTATAAAAATCTTCTTTGGGCAAGCTTATAGCAATCTTTAAAGTATTGCGCATTTTTGTTTACCTCCTTTTCCTACCAAAGTATAACATATTTCATACCCTTGTCAAGCTATTACGTTAGTTATAAGACGTTTTATCGTTATAGTTATAAAGTTATAAGACGCTTTAGTTATAAGACGCTTTATCTATCCCCTTGTTAGGGTTATAAGACGCTTTATCTATCCCCTTGCGGCACAAGTAATTAGGAAACAATTCGGCGATGCAAAGGGCGTAAGACGGTTTATTCATCACAATAATGCACAAGTAATTAGGAAACAATTCGGCGATTCTCAATACCGGGGACGCTCAATCCCGAGAACGTTCAATACCGGGAATTAAGCTGAATTTCTCTTCCGGACAATTCCCGGTATTGAGCGCCGACCTCGCGACCTCGGATTAATTCCGGGGATTGTCCTGCCGTGAAATTCAGCTTTATCCCCGGAATTGTAAAAATAGGAAACGGTTCTATATTTTTGAAGAGAGATTCTTCGTCGGGCTGCCTGCCTGCCGGCAGGCAGGCGCCCTCCTCAGAATGACGCGGGGCGGGCGGGCTGCGGCCTCCTCGGAAAGACGCGATTGAACTGCGCAGGAACGTTTCTATCTAAAACCTTATAGGTCAAATAGTGGTGAAGGAATTGGGATGGGAATGCGGTTTTTTTATTGATTTAATTGTCGGCGTTATACCTTTTTGCGGCGTAAAGAGCGGGCAGCGAGCGTTGCTGCGCCTAGCAAGAAAAGGCTGGCGCTGATAGGCTCGGGTACAATGGATCCGCTGCCTGTCGTCACTAATACATCATCAAAATATGCAATACGGGTATACCCCTCTAATGGCGGGCTCCAAAGGCGCAGGAGGACATCTCCCGAGACAGCATCCACAGGGGCAACATCAGCCACTGAAAACTGCAACCAATCATCGCTGCGGCCGGTAAGATACTCGCTGCTATCTTTAACGGAAATTACATTACTAGCCACATCTTTCCAGCGCAGGGAAATCCATGCCTTTGTGCCGTCTCGGAGAATGTATCCATCAACATCGGGGAATGTGGGAAACCCAGTGATACTCTTGAGATACGCCTGGGCGTAATACGTTAATCCTGCGGTGACAGAAAAATTCTGCCACGCATACCCTTCGCCGCTAACAAAAGGACCGTTCGCCGCTCCTATTTTGAGAGAATTCGAAGGGCTGTTGTAATATTGCGCAATTCCTGATGAGAGATATTCTTCCATGCCGAACGTAAACCAAATATCGCTCACGGATTCGGAATATTCGTTCCAATGTGGAATGGATTCTACGCCATAGGGGTCGCTTCCGATATCAAAACCAGGGTTAAGAATGAGATTATCTTCTGCCAGGGCAGTTACAGGAATTACCGCGAGACATAAGCAGGCTACAAAGAGAAAATATCGCATAGCTAGACTCCTATTGTTAATAATGGCTGCCTTTAATTTTACCTGTTATTCTTAGGCGTTAAAAAATAACCTATTACGGGAATCATTAATAATTATGTAGGTTTTTTCGACCTGCGGAAAAAAGTTTTTTAAATTATTTATTTTATTGAGTCTAGTATACATATTATAGGGATAATGTCAAGTTTTTTTAAGAAAAAAATGAGCTAGAATAGAGGACGGTTTTATATCTCTGAAGAAAGATTCTTCGTCGGGCTGCCTACCTGCCGGCAGGCAGGCGCCTTCCTCGAAATGACGCGGGGTGGTCGGGCTGCGGCCTCCTCGGAATGACGCTCACTTTGTGAATGGTTATGGCGCTGAAAGCTCAGGAAAGCTTCCAAATTTTTTCTTGACATCATCCTGCTGGAATGAAATAATATAACCGTTTGCAAAAGTGTAAAATAATTCCTAGTACCTTGTATCTCGGAGGACACCCCATGAACACTCTACGTTTTACTCTCGCGCTACTAATTGTACTTACCTTCTCAAATATCACCCGTGCTGATACCCTCTATTGGACAGGGGAGGGATTTGACAACTTAGTATCTAACGATGAAAATTGGGATGTCGTAGTTGACTCTAACACTCCGAATAATATTATTTTGGAAAACCCATCCCCCAGACCGATAGCGATCTATGATTTAGCTTCTGGCGAAGCCGGCGTGATATCCATCAGCAACGGAATGAGTTCAACCCAGTCCGGGGCATCAATGTTCCTGAATATCGCGCAGGATTTCCTGGTCGGCAATTGGGGCGCCGGCTCATTCAGCCAGAACGGCGCGGAAATTAATATTGATAAAATGTTGATTGTGGGTAATGACCCGGGCAGCACTGGAAATTATACCCTGCTGGATGGCGTACTGACTGTAAATTTAGCTCCTGACCGTAATGAAACCTTTATCGGCAACAACGGAGTCGGATACTTTACCCAGTCCGGCGGATATTTTGACGCCTCGCGGTCTGCCATGTACTTAGGCAACACTAGCAGCGCCTACGGTAAATTTACCATGCTCGCCGGTGACGGCGAGGCTGTCTTTAACGGCGCCGCGCTTGGGGAATGGGGCGGCACCGGCGAGATCCTCCAGCAGGGCGGAACAATGTCATTTATTAATCCGAGTACTACTGCTTGTTTGTTTTTAGGCCGCCAGATTAGTCCCATTCGCGCTACCGGTATTTATACCTTAGAGGCCGGCGCACTTTATGCCGACTATATCGAGCTGGGCCACATCGCCGACGGAACTTTTACCCAAACCGGCGGCACGAATACCGTTACTTGGGACTTAAATATTGCCCAGCTTAAAGAAGGTATCGGTGTATACAATCTTTCCGGGACCGGCGAATTAACCACCGGACGCAATCTCAACATCGGTATTCAAGGTCAAGGGACTGTAAATCAAGACAGCCCGGATAGCATCCTAACCGTCGCCGAAGGCCTGATCCTCGGCGGCGATGCTTTGTTTGACCCGGTTACGCCGGCTAATTCCTATCGCAGTAACGGAACTTACCAATTAGACAACGGTATAATCGAGAGCCAATGGCTGCATATCGGCGTTCTCGGCGACGGGTATTTCACCCAAACCGGCGGCTGGAACTTCTCCGGCAATCTCTGGATGGGCTGCGTTAAAGAAGATGCTAAGCAGGCCCAAGGTTATGGCAGTTATCATTTATCCGGCGACTCCGACACTTGGCTCTATATCTATAACGGCGCCACTATCGGCGGCGAAGGAAACGCGGACTTTACGCAAGACGGCGGGGTATTTACGGTAGACGGTGATCTGCGCATCGCCGAGCATGCCGGCAGCACCTCAACTTACCAAATGCTTGGCCCTAGCGAATTATACGTCGGCGGCTTCACCCGGATCGGCGACGCCGGCACAGCCGTCTTTACTCAAAACGAAGAATTCAGCAATTTTTGGACCAGCGGCCAATTATCAATCAATAATCTTAGCACCTTTAACCATCAAGACGGCTACACCGTTGCCGGATCCTTTGTCAATGACGGCAAATTCCTAATGGACGATGGCGTCTTGACAGTCGGCTCGGGTATGAGTAGTCCGGTTTTTACCGGCCCCGGCCCGTATATTCCCGCCGCCAGTGATATTATCAACAACGGCGCCTTCACCATGACCGGCGGCGAAGTGAAGGGCTCAATTGAGAACAACGGGACATTTAAAGTCACGAACATGGATAATGCCGTTTTTGCCTATGACTTCACCAATAACAACAAATTCGAGAGCGACCCTTCAACAGTTACCTTCAACAATTTGATCGTCGGTGAAGACGGCTATCTGGCCGGCGGAGCCGATGATGAATTTCATATTCAGGGTAATTTTTGGAATAACAGTACCAACAGTGCCGAATGGAGCACGGAGTTATCCACTTTGGTATTTGACGACAATGCCCTTGGCCACGCTTTTGTGCTGAATGCCTCGGATGAAGGCCCCATAGCCGCGGCTTATACCCAGAATTTCGCCTGGGACACGGTTAATTTTGGCAATGAAATCGTTAATATTTCCATCCTCAGCTCCGAGCAAGGCGCCTTGTATTTGAATACGATTCTCGGCCTGGATTTGAGCGGCTTAACCGTAACTAATTTACTGGGTGACGGCCGGATATATTATATGCCGGGCGCCGGCGGCGACTTAAGCGGCGGCATTTATACCTTCGGCACGAGCGGACGGTTGATACCCATCGGTACCGTCCCCGAGCCTCTCAGCGCCACTTTATTCCTTTTCGGCGGCGCCCTAATCGCCCGCCGCTTAGTTCGGCGCAGGAAAAACGGCTGATCTCGTCATTCTAAACCCCGGGCTTTTTTCTTGACATTGACTCGATAAAATGCCATAATTGCCAATGTGGGGGTAATAAGATGAAAAATATTAGAATTCTTGCCGCGAGCTTAGTTTTACTGCTGGCGGTTATCGGATACGCTTACGCCAATACTCTTGACTTAGATAACCTTTTCCCCGACACCCAAGGCCAACGCGGCCTGCAGGCGCTCAGATTCAATTATGACGCGTTAAAATATTACTTGTTGGATGATCTCGGCAGTTATGCTTTTGGAAGGCTGGATGAAACGGATTATAATATCCCGTTTGTAAAACTGGTTCCGAATCCAGCCGGCGGTTATATGCCAGGTATATATATGCATCCGGCTGTTCCGCAAAGCACGGGCAAGGGCAGCGGTGTTGATCCTTCGATAGAGAACGTCGTATTTAGATATCTTATCCCCGCCGATGGCTACTATAATGTTACCGGGAGTTTTACCGGCGCGGATACCGGCGCTAAAGCGGTATACGTAAAATTAGACGCGATTACAGCTTTTAGCACCCCTCTGGTTGGGACAACTCAAGAATCCTTCAGCCTATTGAATAGTTTTATGCTTAAAGGCCAACATATTTATTTTGGCGTGGGGCCGGGCCTAGCCGGGGAAGATTTCAAGGATACCACTATCCTCAACGCCGTTATCAGCACTGTACCCGAGCCGATTAGCGCGGCTTTATTTTTACTCGGCGGCGGGGCCGTTATTTTCGGGAAAATTAAAAGGAAAATCAAGGATTCCCGGCGCGGCTAAGAAATGGATACTTACCATGCACGCAGAAAAACGCGGATTTGAGCGGTTCGAGGCAGTCGGCGAGGTCAAACTGCTGGTTGACCCGGCGCAAAACGAATATCTCACTGCCCGGCTGTGCGACTTAAGCCATACCGGATTTTCGATCTATTCTTCGCGTGACTTTATCAAAGATTCGCTGGTTAATTTTCAACTCACTCCCTTTATAACTCCGGGTGACGTAAACGGATATGCCTTTGTAAGGCATGCCACCCCGCGGCCGCAATATGCGCCCGGTACTGTTAAAACCGGATTCGCCTTTAAAGACGGGGTCAATACGGAGCTTATCCGGCACGTCATCGATAAAACTCAATCCCGAATTTCCCCCCGCCGACAAATTCAAAAACGCAAACAAGTAGATTTTATACCGTATTAGATTTTATTTTCCGAATATATAAGCGGCTTGTTCGGCAGAGAGTTTCGAAAAGAGGTTGCGGGCAAAGTCATCCGCGATCTTGCGGGCATTATCTAAACGTTCAAAAGGCGTAGCGATTTCAAACCGGATCATGTATCCGGTTTTTTTCTTGCCGAACAGAGAAAACCAGAGTTGATACAGCTTCTGGCGGTTCCAGTCTACCACCTTGCCGTTAATGCATATCCAATATGAAACCAATAACGCGTCATCCGCTTTCTTGGCGTAAAGAGACGTGGCTTTAATTACCCGCTTATCCGGCAAGGTAAGTGCCACGTCGGGAACTTCCTTGACTTCATAGCCCGCCCCCCGGAAACAAACCTTGGGATTATGGAAGTTATTGGCGTCCAGCACGATAAACAGCAAGCCCTCGTTGTATTTATTGGTAAAGACCCGGGAAAAAATTCCGCTGATAAAGAAATAACGCTGATCATTGGGGTTAAGCTCAATCTTAACGTCTTGTCCGGTCCAATTGTCCAGGCGATAGGGGATTTCCAACCGAGCCAGAACATCCGTGCCCACGTATTTGGTACGGGCTAAACCGTAGCTTAAAGCCGCGGTCAGCACGATTAAAATTGTAACGATCAACAGGCTTTTTTTCATAATTTAAGTTTTTCCAACAAGCTATCCAACCCCATCAGCCCGAAGACCAAAACCAGAAATATCACCACCCCGCCATAATCGTGAAACTTGACCCCGGCTGCCTCATTCAAATGGTAAGTCGCCAGACATACCCCTAAAACCCGGACCAGGTTGCCCAGCAAAGCCAAGGGTATGATTGAGGCCAAAAGTAAGGCTTTTTTCCTCAGCGACCCGGTATTTAGGTACACATACGCGATACCCAAGGAAATCATGGTAATTAATGATCGGAAACCGCTGCAGGGAGCGCCCATATATATTTCATGCCCGCCCAGTTTAAACAGCAGCCCGTCGCGAATCATCGGATATTTGAAGATCTGTAGGATTTGTTCAACTAAAATCGATATCCCATAGCGCATCGGCACAGTAATACTATCCAAAACCGCCAAAGGCGGCGGCACCATTAACAAAATATACAGGATGGGGAAGGAGAGGGCTTTGGCTACGCTCGGGCCATAGAGATACCCGGTAAGCCCAAATAAGACCGGTATTAAGGAGAAGGTGGTAATGAAGAGATAATCCTGGCGCCAGCCGAAGATGAAGGTTAGGAGGCCGAAAATTAATAGGACTAGAAATTGAGGAC
>JBFZAQ010000032.1:0-3899 GCA_041308885.1 Candidatus Omnitrophota bacterium
GGAAGATTTGGGGGTTAGCTCTTTGACTGCCGGGCAGATCTCCCGTTTTTGGATTCAAAAATCCGGGGATTTTATCCGGCGCCAGCCGGGTAAGTTCCTGCGATTATTAGCGGTGAAATTACGCCTCTTGCTGAGCCCGGATGAATTTGTCTGCGACCCCGAGTTGGGGGAGATGGGCCGGAAGATCAGGGCCTGGTCGTTTCTGCCGATGGATTTACGTTTTATCCTGCCGCTGGCGATCCTGGGTTTATATTTAGCTCGGGTTCAGTGGCGCAGGCTTTTTTTATTGTATGCGATTTTGGCCTTACTGGCCTTTAATCTGCTGGTATTTTTTATTAGCGCTAAACATCGCCTAGCGATGGTTCCTTTTCTGTCACTCTTTGCCGGGTATGCGGCATGGGCATTGTGCAAGAATTTACTGGAGGGTAAGTATAAATTATTTTTTAGCGGATGTCTGGCTGCGATCTTGGTTTTTGCCGGCATCAAATTCACCCCGGGTATTCCGCCAGGCTTACGCGCGGATTTAAGTAAAAATATGCTTTGGCTGCGGTTTCTCGGGGAGGCTAATTCTTGCCTGCGACGCTCGGATTTTGCCTGTGCCTTCGGGCAGCTGCGGCAGGCCAGTGAAGCTGGGGCCAGCCGGCATTTAATCAGTTATGCCTTGGGCACGGTTTATTTTCAGCAGGGGGATTTGCCCGCCGCTCAGCAAAAGTTCGAGCAGTCTATAGCGCAAAACCCCAATTATGCCTTGGACGCCTACTATAATCTCGGGTTAGTGCATAATCGGCTGGGCGATTACCATTCAGCAGTGGCCTTATTGGAAAAAGCCGCGCGTTTGGATCCCGATGATGCGGGTATTCTCTTTGAATTGGCCAAGGGCTATAAGGCCGGCGGGAATATCCCGCTGGCTCGCGCGGCCTTGCTCAGCGCATTGGATAAGGTTCGTAAATGGGAGCCGCAAGATCGGCTGACGATTGAGCGGGAATTATCCGGACTGGGAGAATAGCTATGAGTTTAGCCGGATTACGGGCGCTAAGGGTTAAGAAGACCGAAGTCTATATAATCGCGGGATTAGTTTTTCTGGCTGTGGTTTTGCGTTTGTGGTACATCCATGATTATACCCGGACCAGCGTCTATCCGCTTTTGGAGCAATCGGATTCCGAGGCCTACGCGCAGTGGGGCCGGGATATCGCGTCCGGAGAGATCATAAGCGCCGGGGCCTTTATGAAGTGGCCGTTGTATGCTTATATGTTGGGGTTATTGTTCGGCATTTTCGGCTATAGTCCGCCGCTGGTATATGGCCTGCAATTTTTAATCGGCTCGGTTAATTGCGTCTTAGTCTATTTGATTACCCGGCGGCTTGCCCGGCGCAACGCGGCGATTATCGCGGCTGGGTTGTATTTAAGCTATGGGTTGTTTATCTTCTATGAAGGGCTAATGATGTATGTTACTCTGGCTTTGTTTTTCAATTTACTGATTTTGTTAATATTATTGCGTTATTCTGGGGGTTTTAGCATTAAGGGTGTTTTTTTATTTGGGTTGTTGGCCGGAGTATCCGGGCTGACGCAAGCCAACTCTTTGATTTTTGCTGCGGCTGGTTTTGCATGGCTGCTTTTGCGGGCTGAGCGGCCGGCTATGCAAAAAAAGCGGCAGGCCCTGGTTTTCCTGATTACGGCTTTTTCCGTCACCGGTCTGGCCACTTTGCATAATTTTGCCGCGGAGAAAGATTTCGTTCCCATTGCCGGAAATCTGGGATTTAATTTTTATTCCGGGAATAACTCTCAGGCTAGCGGTACATTTTACTCTCCGCCTGAAGTTGCTTTAAATCAGGAGGATATGTTTCGGGACGCCCGGATTATTGCCGAGGCCCAAATGGGAAAGCGGCTAAAAACATCCCAGGTTTCCCGGTATTGGTTGCAGCAGTCTTTCAATTTTATGATCAGTCAGCCTGGGAAAGCCGCCCTTCTTGGCTTAAAGAAGATTGTTTATGCGCTTAGTCCTCAAGAATATGTCCATGATTTGGAATTCAAGCTTATTTATGAGCGGATCGGATTGTTTAAGTTTATCTTTATGGATCTGCGTTTTATTTTACCTATGGTCCTATTAGGCGTAGTTGTTTCCTGGAAGAGGCGCCGGGATTTTGCTCTGCTTTATATCGGGATTATAGTTTTGGCTTTGAGCCTAGCCGTTTTTTTTGTCACGGCGCGTTACCGCCTAGTCATTATTCCTTTATTCCTTATCCTTGCGGCCGTGGGGACATCGGCAGTTTGGGAAGCGTGGGGGCAAAAGCATTATCGGTATCTTGGCTTATTGGCTGCGGCGGCGGCGCTGAGTTTTTTTTGGTTTAATTCGGATCTTCTGGGGGGTAAGAGAACCGGTGCGCCGCCGGCCAAAATTCCCTCAGTCGAGGGGCTATTGTTTCAGGGAATTAGTTTGGAACAGCAAGGCGATTATCCGGCGGCTATACTTAAGTGGGAGTCGGCAGTTCGGCTCGATCCGGCGAATAGGCGGGTGCAATTTCGTTTGGGCGTGGCCAATTATAATATCGGGAATTACTCTCAAGCTGAAAGCAATTTTAAAGCCGTGGGCGCGCGGTGCCCGTTATGTGTGGATGCTTTTTATAACCTCGGGTTACTCTATAATTTGCAGCAGCGTTATAATGAAGCTGAACAGATGCTTTTACGCGCAGTCGCCCTTGATCCCAAGGATGCGCGCATTCACTTTGAATTAGCCAGGGTCTATAAAGCGCGGGGAGATCTCCAGGCTGCCCGGGCAGAATTTCTGCGAACTCAGTTACTGCTCCCGCGTTGGAATAAGGCCGATCAGCAAGTCCTCAAGGCGGAAATGAGCGATTTACCGCAATGAAAATGAAAAAGCAAATTATCTTTATTACCGGGCCGACGGCAGTAGGTAAAACCGATACGGCGATCGTCCTGGCTAAGAAGATCGGGGCCGAGATTATATCCTGCGATTCGATGCAGGTCTATAAAGGGATGGATATTATTACTTCCAAACCGACGGCGCGGCAGCGGCGCGGGGTGCGTCATCATCTGATCGGAGTTGTTCCGGTTAACCGCGAATATAACGTATCCGCGTACCGGCGGGCCGCCGAAGTTGCGGTCAAAGATATTATCAAGCGAGGTTCGATACCTTTATTTGTGGGGGGCACCGGGCTTTACGTAAGCGTCTTGGTGGATGGGATATTTCAAGATCAGGCTCCGAGTGAAAATATCCGGTTAGAGCTTTATGCCGAGGCTCAAGCTAAAGGCAGCGCGAATCTGCATGCTAAGTTGCAGTTGGTCGATCCGCAATCCGCCATTAAGATTCATCCTCATGATACCAAGCGTATTGTCCGGGCCTTGGAAGTCTTTACCGCTACCGGTAAACCCATTTCCGTTTTGCAGCAACAGCGCAGCGGCTTGGCGGATAAATACGATCTGCGCATGTTTTGTTTGTCTGCCGACCGGCAGGCGCTTTATGCCCGGATCGACGCGCGGGTGGAGAGAATGTTGGCTGATGGCCTGATTGAGGAGGTCCGGAAATTACTTAAGCGCAAGCTGAGCAAAACCGCTTCTTACGCTATCGGAATTAAAGAGCTTGCCGGTTATCTATCCGGGGAGTATAATTTAGAACAGGCTAAGCGGTTGATGCAGCGCAACAGCCGCTGGTATGCCAAGCGGCAGTTGACTTGGTTTCGTAAAGATAAAAGGATTATCTGGATAAGTCTAGGGCCTCAGGATAACGCGCAGAGTGTTGCCCAGAGGATTATTCAGCAAATGTTTTGGGCGGATTGATGGAACGCACATTATTAGTAACAATTAAGCTGCAGTCGGCGCGAGATAATTGGCCTTTGGATGATGCGGCCCAAGAGCTCGAGGAGTTGGCGCGCACGGCCGGAG
>JBFZAQ010000033.1:0-3930 GCA_041308885.1 Candidatus Omnitrophota bacterium
GCTTAGGATTGCGTTCTATACCCAAATACGCCGATGTCACCGACGCGCTGGGGTTAGCCGTAGCTCACGGCTATATGATTACTAAGGCCGCATATCTATGATTGCCCGGATTGAGGGGAAAGTTACGCAGCGCTCGGAAAATTTTATATTGCTCGATGTCGGAGGCCTGGCCTATGAAGTCTGGCTTCCGCGCGTGGTCATGCAGCGTATTGATGAACATATTAATGATGCCGGTCTGCTTAGTTTAATTACGTATCATTATTTGCATATTGATCAGTCGCGGGGGATGCCGGTACTCATCGGATTTATAAATGAAATCGAAAAAGAATTCTTCGAGGTTTTTATTACCGTTTCCGGTATCGGCCCGCGAGCTGCGCTTAGAGCCTTAAATCAGCCGATCTCGGCCATTGCCCGGGCAATTGATGAGGCGGATATAGATTTTTTGCGCTCGCTGCCCGGAATCGGCCAACAGCGGGCCAGGGAGATAATCGCCAAGCTGCAGAATAAAATCGGTAAATTCGGCTTGATTAAGGATGCCGCGCTTACGACGAGAACAGATAAGATCAAGGATATCGAAGCGGAAGCCCTTGAGGTTCTCATGCAACTGGAGTATAAAAAAACCGAAGCCCAGGCCATGATCAGGCGGGCCTTGGAAAATACCACGGATATCCAAAATACGGAAGAGCTGCTTAATGAAGTCTACAAGCAGCGCAGGGGAAAAAACTATGAGCCAGGATAATCTTCATGCGGTAGTGGAAGCGCTGTTATTTTCCAGCGATAAGCCGCTTGCCTTAGAGCAGTTGCGGCAGGCCCTGGATAATCTGGCGCAAGCACAGGTGAAAGCTATAGTCGACGAATTACGCGCCGAGTACGAAGCAAATAACCGGGGCATGCGGATCGTGGAGATCGCCGGCGGTTTTCAGATGGTTACCGGTTCGGGATTCGCTCCGTTTCTAAAAAAGCTTTATAAAAACCGCAAAGTTGAGCGTCTATCCAAACCGGCGCTGGAAACCTTGGCTATTATTGCTTATAAACAGCCGTTGACGCGCCTGGAGATTGAATCTTTAAGAAACGTAAATATCGACGGGGTGGTGAGGACATTGTTTGAAAAAGATCTTATTCGCGTAGCCGGCAGAAAAGAAACTCCCGGCCGGCCGCGGGTTTATGCGACGACCAAAAGATTTCTCGAATATTTCGGGCTTAATTCACTTGAGGAGCTTCCGAAGATGGATCTCTCTGATATCGAGGCGGCGGGGGCCGCGCTCGCGACTAAGGAGGAGGCACATGACGCTAGTATCCCTGCGCCAACGAATTGACAGCTTAGACGAGAAGATTGTCGGGCTGCTTAACCAACGCGTAAAGATTTCCGCGGATATCGCCCGAGAGAAACGCCAGAGTGGCCAAAGCGTTTATTCGCCCGATCGTGAGCAGGCAGTTTTAGCTAAGGTTACCCGGCGAGCCAGCGATGGCCCGTTAAAGAAGAGCGCCCTGGAGGCCATATATCGGGAGATAATGTCTAGTAGCCTAGCGGCACAACGGCCGTTGAAAGTAGCTTATTTGGGCCCGGAAGCCACCTTTACTCATTTGGCGGCGATGAAACGGTTCGGTTCGCAGGTAAATTTTATTCCCAGCGCCAGCATCTCTGATGTTTTTCTTGAGGTCGAGCGCGGTCAGGCTGATTACGGCGTTATCCCGGTCGAGAACTCGATCGAGGGCGCGGTGACGCATACTTTGGATATGTTGATTGATTCGGACTTAAAGATTTGCGCCCAGGTTATTTTGAATGTATCGCATAATTTGCTGGCCCGTTGTAAGATTGCTTCAATCAAGCGGGTTTATTCCAATCCGCAAGTATTTGGTCAATGCCGGCTGTGGTTGCGGGAAAATTTGGTTTGGGCCGAGAAGATCGAAGTCTCCAGCACCACACGGGCGGCCCAGATTGCCGCTAAGGAAAAGAGCAGCGGGGCAATTGCCTCGGCCCTGGCGGCTAAGGTGTATAAGCTTAAGTTATTGGCCGGTGACATTGAAGATTCGCCGCACAATGCAACCCGGTTCTTGGTGGTCGGAATTCGTCAGGCGTTGGAGACCGGCCGGGATAAGACGTCATTGGTTTTTTCGATAAAGGACAAAGTCGGGGCCTTGCACGACATGCTTATCCCTTTTATGAAGTATAAGATTAACCTAACTAAAATCGAATCCCGGCCTTCCAAGAAAAAGGCTTGGGATTATTTCTTTTTTGTGGATTTAATCGGCCATAGCGATAATCCGCGAGTGGCTAAAGCCTTGAGCGAATTGGAACAGAAGTGCCGTTTTTTAAAAGTCTTAGGGTCATATCCGGTAGGAGAATAGCGCGGTGAACAATTTAGTACGCAGAAATATCCTGGGTGTCTCGGCTTACGTCGCCGGTAAGCCGATCGAGGAAACTAAGCGGCAGCTTGGGTTGCGGGAAGTCATTAAGTTAGCCTCCAATGAAAATCCTTTGGGGCCTTCGCCCCGGGCCGTAAGCGCGATCAAGAAGGCGGCCGGCTGGGTTAATCGTTACCCGGACAGCCAGGGTTTTTATCTGAAGAGACGCTTAGCCCGGCACTATTCTTTGGGTGCGGAGAATATTATTCTGGGTAATGGTTCGGATGAGCTGATTGATATCATCATTAAGACCTTTGTCGAAGACGACCAGCGCATCCTTACTTCGGAAGGGACTTTTTTGGAATATAAGATCATCGCTTCGGTTTTAGGCCGCGGCGTTGATACGGTGCCGCTTAAGTATTTTAAGTATGATCTGGAAGCCATGCTGCGGAAGATTGATAAAAGAACTAAGCTTATTTTTATCGCTAATCCCAATAATCCGACGGGCACCTATATCACTAAAATTGAGCTGGAGTATTTTCTTGCTCGGATTCCTGACTCGGTCATCGTGGTTGTTGATGAAGCCTACGATGCCTTTATTGATGTCCGCGATTTCCCTAGTGCGTCGGGATATCTGCGCAATAAGAACGTGATTATTCTCAAAACTTTTTCCAAAGCCTATGGATTGGCGGGATTACGCATCGGCTTAGCGTTGGCTCGGCCCGGGTTCATTGAGTATATGGAGCGCGCCCGCCAGCCTTTTAACGTAAATTCCCTGGCCCAGGCCGCGGCCATTGCGGCTTTGGATGATAAGCCGTTTTTGGCCCGTACCCGCAAGGCTACTCTTGAAGGCAGGCAGTATCTTTACGGCGCGCTTAAGAGACTAGGCATTACCTATGTTGCTTCACAAGCCAACTTTATTCTTTTGAATACCGGATGCGACGGCGTCACGGTCTTCAAAGATATGCTTAAAATGGGGGTGATCGTGCGGGATATGCAGCAGTATGGTTTGAAGGAGTATATCCGGGTTACCGTCGGCACTAAAAGCGAAAACGAGAAATTTATTAAGGCGTTGAAGAGAGCAATATAAATGCGTCAATGACAGAGTAGAATACAAAGGGGACCTATATGATTATAGTTCTGAAGCCTGATGCGTCCAATGAACAGATTGAGCATATTATTGAGAAAGTTCAGAAGTTAGGGTTGACCCCGCATGTCTCTAAGGGTACGGAGCGAACGATCATCGGTGTAATTGGGCCCGAAGATATTTTAAGGGTGACTCCCTTAGAGGTATATGCCGGAGTTGAGAAGGTAATTCCGGTGCTCGCGCCCTATAAGCTGGTATCTCGGGAATTCAAAAAAGAAGATTCGGTTTTTGATCTGGGCAAAGGGGTGATTATCGGGGGAAAAAAACTGGTTATTATGGCCGGGCCCTGCGCGGTGGAAGATATTGCGACACTGCGCGATATCGCGGCTATGGTTAAGCAGGCCGGCGCCGGAATTTTGCGCGGCGGTGCCTTTACACCGCGTAGTTCTCCTTATAGCTTTCAAGGTCTGGGAGAAGATGGTTTACGCATGCTGCAA
>JBFZAQ010000034.1:0-8937 GCA_041308885.1 Candidatus Omnitrophota bacterium
TCTTACAAATCCGGACTTTGCTGCCGTCTTTAAGAATACTAAAACCGACTCGTCGGCCGCGATTGCACTGTTTGCAAACCGGAAGAATATTGGATATCTGAATCGGAAGCTCCACCGACACGATACCGCCCTGTTGATCCTGCTGAGTCTTACGCTTATGCTTCTTAACGGTATTAATGCCTTCGACCAAGGCTTTATTAGTATCGACAAAAACCGCAATGACCTTGCCCTTTTTACCTTTATCTTTACCCGTAGTAACCTGAACTATATCGCCCTTGCGAACCTTAAGCATTAAATGACCTCCGGAGCCAAAGAAACTATCTTGGCAAAATTCTTCTCACGCAGCTCCCGCGCGATCGGGCCGAACACCCGTGTACCTTTAGGATTCTTCTGATTATCGATGAAAACGATAGCGTTGCGATCAAAACGGACTATTGAGCCATCCGCGCGGCGGATCGGCTGAGTGGTGCGCACAATCACCGCCCGGGATACTTCACCTTTTTTGACGGTGGCATCCGGCATGGATTCCTTGACGTTGACATTGATCACATCGCCGATCTCGGCAATCAGCTTACCCTTGCGCTCCAAGACACCAATCAACGATGCTTTCTTGGCACCGGTATTATCGGCTACGTCAAAAATCGATCGGATTTGTAACATGGCTTATTCCTTCAGTTCGATTTCCGGCGCGGCAGATCTCTTGATAACACCGATCAATCGGAATCGTTTCTCTTTAGATATAGGACGCGTCTCCTCGATATTCACTATATCGCCGACTTTAGCGCTCCCCTTTTCGTCATGGACTTTGAATTTATTATGCTGGCGCATGATCCGGTTGTATTTGGAATGCTTACTGCTGGTAGATACCCGCACTACCACAGTTTTATTCATCTTGTCGCTGATAACTTCGCCTGTATATGTCTTACGTCCGCTCATCTATTCACTCCGCTTCTCGCTGCACCGTCTTTACACTTACACACTTATAAACTTACACACTTAAACACCCGGCTATTTCTTGTTCAAGAGGGTCTTAATCCGGGCGATATCCTTACGGATATTCTTGAACTGATGCGGCTTTTCCACCCGGCTGGTATAGCGCTGGGCATTCAGCTTAAAAAGCTCGGCCTTCAACGCCTTTTCTTTGTCCTGAAGTTCTTGGTCCGATAACCCGCTTAATTCCTTGATTTTCATAAACTCTGCCTTTTATCTCTGGGTCCGCGATATAAACTTCGAGCGGATCGGCAGCTTGTAAGCCGCCATCCGGAAACACTGACGCGCATATTCCTCCGGCACCCCACCCAGCTCAAATAACACCTTGCCCCGGCGCACCACTGCCACCCAATGATCCAGGTCGCCTTTACCTTTACCCATTCTCACTTCTTGCGGCTTCTTAGTAATCGACTTAGCGGTAAATATCCTAATCCAGAGCTTGCCGCCTTTATGCAGCTGACGCGCTAAAATAACCCGCACCGCTTCGATCTGAGTATTCTTAATCCACCCATTCTCCAAAGCCTTCAGCCCAAATTCTCCAAAAGATAGATCCGCCCCGCGGGTAGCCACGCCCCGGCGATCACCCTTCTGAAGCTTGCGGTACTTAACGCGTTTTGGCATCATAACCATGATAGTCGTCCTTTATTGGGCTTTAACCTCGGGTGCCGCCTCGGCAACCGGTACAGCTTTTTTCGGGGGATCCTTTAATACTTCGCCCCGATAAATCCAAACCTTAACCCCGATCAACCCGTAAGTGGTCAAGGCTTCAGTCAACCCGTAATCGATATCCGCGCGCAGGGTCTGCAATGGAACTTTGCCCAGCTTATAGCTTTCGGTACGGGACATTTCTGCGCCGTTCAATCTTCCGGAGACGCAAACCTTGATCCCTTTCGCCCCCGAGGTCATCGACTGTTCCATCGCCCGCTTAACCGCGCGGCGAAAGGCAATGCGTTTCTCCAGCTGAGTGGCGATGTTCTGGCCGACCAGCCGTGCATCCACCATCGGATTCTTAACTTCTTCGATATCAATGGAGACTTCCCTTTTTAGGAGGCTGTTTAAATCTTCGCGCAAGCGCTCAATATCCGCCCCATGGCGGCCAATGATAATGCCCGGACGGGCGCTTAAAATACGAATCTTAACCTTATCGATCAAGCGCTCGATAATCACCTTGGAAACTGCGGCCAGCTTGAACCGCTCCTTAATATTCTTGCGTACGCGGTAATCCTCTTCGATCAACTGCGCAAAATCCTTCGGCTTGGCGTACCATCGGCTATCCCAGGTTTTAATAAACCCCAACCTCATCAATATTGGATTTGCTTTTTGTCCCATTTCTCCTCGCTCGATTATTTAGGTGTTTTTAAGATCCAACTCAATTCTTATATGCGAAGTCCGGCGTAAAATCGGCGCTGCCCGGCCGAAAGCCGCGGCTTTAAAACGCTTCCAGGAAGGCCCGACATTGCACACTATTTTGGATATATAGAGCTTATCGGCGGTAAAACCCTTGACTTTAGCATTGGCCACGACGGACTTGAGGAGCTTGTTTAAGACCTCAGTCGGCCGCTTATTTACGGTTGCCAGGATCGCCTCAGCTTCAGTTACGTCTCTGCCGCGGATCAAATCAATGACCTGACGCACTTTCGGGGGAGATAATCGGATAAATTTTTGTTCAGCCTTAACGATCATATCGGTCCTTTAAGTTTTTAAGTCTTTTCCGCGGCTTTCTTAGCCTTCACACCGCCGTGTTTTCTAAATATACGCGTCGGGGCAAATTCGCCAAGCTTATGCCCGACCATATTCTCGGTCACGAATACCGGGACGTGTTTTTTGCCGTCATATACGGCAAAGGTCAGCCCGACAAAATCCGGGGTGATTGTCGAGCGGCGGGACCAGGTTTTAATCGCCAAACGTAACCCCTGACGCCGGGCTCGATCAACTTTTTTCTGTAATTTCTCGTCTACAAATGGGCCTTTTTTTAATGAGCGCGGCATAGTTATTTCCTTCTCTTAACGATAAACTGATTCGAATATTTACCCGGCCTGCGAGTTTTGTAACCCTTGGTCGGCACACCCCACGGAGTCACCGGATGCGGATTCCCCTGGCCGGACTTTCCTTCGCCGCCGCCGTGCGGATGGTCAACGGGATTCATCGCCAATCCGCGTACCGTCGGCCGAATTCCCAACCAACGGCTGCGCCCGGCCTTACCGATAGTCAAGGCTTCGTGATCCACATTGCCTACCTGCCCGACAGTGGCATGACAATCCAGGTTGATCAAACGCACTTCGCCCGAAGGCAAGCGCACATGGGCGAAATCGCCTTCCTTAGCCATTATCTGAGCGGAGGTACCGGCGCCGCGCACGATCTGGCCGCCTTTACCTTTTACCAATTCCAGGTTATGAATCAACGTTCCGGAAGGAATATAACGCAGACAGATACAATTGCCGGCTTGGATATCGACATTCTTAGCGTTAGTTGAAACTACCGTATCATTTATATTCAGGCCTAGCGGCGCTAGGATGTAGCGGCGGACCTTATTAGCATATTCAACCAAGGCTATGCGCGAACTGCGGTTAGGGTCATATTCCACCGCTATAACCTTAGCCGGCTGATCCAAAAGATCGCGTTTAAAATCAATAATACGCAGAAACCGCTTGTGGCCGCCGCCTTTATGCCGGGTAGTGATCCGGCCATAATTATTCCGTCCGCCGGACTTCTTGAGCGCGATCAGCAGGGACTTCTCCGGGTCCTTTTTGGTGATATCCTTAAAATCTGACCCGGTCATGAACCTGCGCGACGGTGTAGTTGGATTATATTTACGAATTCCCATAGGATTATATAGCCGACTCTATTTTCTGGCCGCTCTTTAGTGTAACGATTGCTCTCTTGGTATCCACGCCTTTACCTAACTGATGCCGCACGCGGCGCATCTTACCCAGGGAAACATACGTCTGCACATGATCAACTTTAACTTTATACAATTCCTCGACTGCATCCCTAATCTGAATCTTGTTCGCTTTATTATTCACCAAAAAAAGATATTTACCCTGCGGTTCATGCAAGTAAGTCGATTTTTCGGTTTTTAGCAAGGCTTTAATGACTTCCGTCGCAAGTAAGCTCATTTTTTTAAACGTTTAACCAGGTCATCCACCGCGTCTTTGGTCAGCACCAGCTTCTTATGCGAGAGGACCTCGTAAGTATTGGTATTATTGGCAATATTCCAGTCTACATTTTTCAGGTTGCGCACTGCCCGCTGCATCGGATCATTCGCCTTATCGATCAACAAAAGCGCTGAATCCGTAATTTTCAAGTTAACAAATACCTTTGCCGCGTCTTTGGTCTTGGCCGTCTGAAGGGCAAAAGAATCCAAGACGATAAGATTCTTTTCTTTGACTTTGGCGCTTAAAACACTGCACAAAGCCACGCAGCGCAGCTTCTGAGGCACGGAATAGGAAAAATCCCGCGGATGCGGCCCAAACACTACGCCGCCGTGGCGCCACAATGGCGATCTGATCGATCCGGCACGCGCCCGTCCGGTCCCCTTCTGTTTCCAAGGTTTCCGTCCGCCGCCGGAAACTTCGCCGCGAGTCTTGGTCGCGGCTTGGCCTTTACGCTGCCCGGCGCGAAAAGCATTAACTACCTGATATACGCACTCCTTATTCACCGCAGCGCCGAAAACTCGCGGATTAAGATTAAGCGTATCTACTTGCTGACCTTCTATATTATATACCGGGATACTGATCGCTTCAGTTGTCATGATGCTTTATTTAGCTTTCTTTTTTTTGGCTTTACGAATTAGCACGTAACCATTTTTGTGGCCGGGGACTGCCCCGCCCACCAGCAACAGGTTATTCTCGATATCAACCTTGATTACCTTCAAATTCTGGATCGTAACCCGCTTATTACCCATATGCCCGGGCATATGATGCCCTCTCCACACCCGTCCGGGAGTGGTAGTCGAACCGATAGAGCCTACGCGGCGATGCGAGGTAGATCCATGGGTCTGCGGGCCGCCCTTCCAATTCCAACGCTTCATGCCCCCTTGAAAACCTTTACCCAAAGAAGTACCGATCACGTCCACAAAATCCCCGATTTTAAAAAGCTCGACCGTCACCTGATCGCCAATCTTGTACTCTTTCGACGCGTCTCTCGGCACTTCCCGGATCACTTTATGGACGCTGATATTACGCTTCTTAAAATACCCGGCCTGCGGCTTGGCAACATTTTTTTCCGTCTTAGCCGCATCAAACCCCAACTGAATATTCTTGTCTCGGACCGCCAGCACCGGACAGGGACCGGCCTCAATAGCCGTAACCCCGACCCAGTCCCCTTGCTCGGTGAACACGTGGGTCATCCCAACTTTTTTACCCAACAGCCCAATCGCCATTTTTATATAATTCCTTGTACCTTCAACCGCAAGCCGCAGCAACCCCGGCTTGTATCTAAAGCGCCTGCGGCCGGAAAAGGTTTATTTTATCTCAACGTCAACGCCCGCGGGAAGATTCATTTTTCTAAGCGCGTCAATAGTCTTGGACGTCGGCTCATACAAATCAATCAACCGCTTGTGCGTGGAGAACTCAAACTGTTCCCGGGACTTCTTATCAATTACCGGAGAGCGCAGGACCGTATAAACTTCGTGTTTAACCGGAAGCGGCACCGGGCCGGAAATTCGCGCGCCCGAGCGTTTGGCGGTCTCCACTATCTCCACCACTGCCTGGTCCAGCAGGCGATGGTCATAGGCCTTGAGTTTTATTCTAATCTTCTGCATTATTGTTACCGTATTCCTTTAACCGGCGCACCGGCGAACCGGCTTACCGGCTAACCTTCTTAATTACGCAATAATCTCAGTAACCACGCCCGCGCCAACGGTACGCCCGCCTTCGCGAATGGCAAAACGGGATTCCTTTTCCATGGCGATAGGGGTAATCAATTCCACATCGCAAGCCACGTTATCCCCGGGCATGACCATCTCCACTCCCGCCGGCAAGGTAGTAACGCTGCCCGTAACGTCGGTAGTCCGGAAATAAAATTGCGGCCGGTACCCTTTAAAAAACGGGGTATGACGACCGCCTTCTTCTTTACTCAATACGTACACCTGGGCCTTGAACTTGGTATGCGGGGTAATCGATTTCGGCGCCGCGATAACCATGCCGCGCTCAATCGACTCTTTATCCACGCCGCGTAAAAGCAATCCGACGTTATCTCCGGCCTGTCCTTCGTCCAACAACTTTCTGAACATTTCTACTCCGGTAACTACCGACTTGCGGGTTTCCGGCCTTAAACCGATAATCTCAACTTCTTCATTGACCTTGACCTTACCGCGTTCGATTCTTCCGGTCCCGACTGTCCCGCGGCCTTCGATGCTAAAAACGTCTTCCACAGCCATCAGAAACGGCTTATCGAGTTCCCGTACCGGCTGAGGAATAAATTCGTCGCAGGCCTTGATCAGATCCAAAATCGGCTTGCAGTCCGGGCTATTGGGATCATTTGCCGCCTGCAAAGCTTTCATGGCGCTCCCCTTAATAATCGGAGTTTTATCCCCCGGATATCCGAACTTTGTCAACAGATCACGCACTTCCATCTCCACCAAATCAATCAATTCCTTATCCTGGACGACATCAATTTTGTTTAAGAATACCACCATGGCCGGTACGTTAACCTGGCGGGCCAAGAGAATATGCTCCCTGGTCTGAGGCATGGGGCCGTCGGCAGCGGAAACTACCAGAATAGCGCCGTCCATCTGGGCGGCGCCGGTAATCATGTTCTTGATATAATCGGCGTGTCCGGGGCAATCGATATGCGCGTAATGGCGGCTCTCGGATTCATATTCCACGTGCGCCACCGAAATAGTCAAGATTTTGGTTTCATCGCGAACGGCGCCGCCTTTAGCGATATCCGCGTAGTCGCGGGCCGTGGCCTTGCCAAGCTTGGCCAGTACGTGCGTGATAGCCGAGGTCAAGCTGGTTTTCCCATGGTCAATATGCCCGATGGTCCCAATATTCACATGAGGCTTTGTTCTCAAAAACTTTTCTTTAGCCATTACTGCACCTCCTCTATTGGTTTTAAAAACTAAAAGCTCTTTCTTGCGCTTACAGTCGAAACCCCGATCACTTTATCCGCTATATGTGCAGGCACCTCAGCGTAAAACGAGGGCTCCATTGTATAGGACGCTCGGCCTTGTGTAAGAGAACGCACTGCGGTCGCGTAATTAAAAATTTCCGCTAACGGGACGTAGCCTTTTATTATACGTAAATTATGCCGAGTTGCAAGAGAAATTATTTTTGCCCGCCGGCTGTTCAAATCCCCGATAACCGTGCCCATATATTCTTCGGGCACGACTACTTCCATGTCCATGATCGGTTCGAGGAGAATCGGATGAGCTTTCTTCATTCCGTCGGAAAAAGCGATTCCCGCGGCCATCTGAAAGGCCATCTCCGAAGAATCTACTTCATGATACGACCCGTCAACCAAAGTAACATGAATGTCGGTGGCCGGATATCCGGCCAGGCAGCCGCTTTTGGCCGCGCCAAAAATCCCGTTTTTAACGCTGGAGATAAATTCGCGCGGTATCGACCCGCCCCGGATTTTATCCTCGAAGGTAATCCCTTTTCCCGGAGTTTCCTGAGGCATCATCTCCACAACCACATGACCATATTGCCCGCGCCCTCCGGATTGCTGAATAAACTTGCCGGTAGAAATAAGCTTTTTGGTAATCGTTTCCCGATAGGCTACCTGCGGCATACCGACCTGGGCTTCGACATTGAACTCGCGCATGATCCGGTCGATAATAATATCCAAATGCAGCTGCCCCATGCCGGCAATAATCGTCTGTCCGGTTTCATGGTTATAGCTGACCCGGAATGTGGGATCCTCGTCTTCCAACTTATGCAAGGCCATCCCTAATTTATCCTGATCCTGCTTGGTTTTCGGCTCGATTGACTGCCGGACAACCGGCTCCGGGAAATGCATCGCTTCAATTAAAATCTGATTTTGCTCCGTGCACAAGGTATCTCCGGTCTTGGTTTCCCGTAGACCGACGGCAGCAGCAATATCGCCGGCATAAATCTCTTCAACTACCTCCTGGCGATTAGCATGCATCCGCACCAATTTAGACACCCTCTCCCGCGTGCGTTTGGAGGCATTATATATATAACTGCCCGAGGCCAACGTCCCGGAATAAACCCGCACGAAATTCAGGCGCCCGACGTAAGGATCGGTAGCCACCTTAAAACACAAAGCGCAAAACGGGGCTTGATCCGAGGAGATAATCTCTTCGAACTCCCCGCTCTCGGGCTTAGTCCCCTTGATCGCCTGACAGTCCAACGGGGAAGGCAGATAATCACAAACCGCGTCCAGCAACGGCTGAATACCTTTATTCTTTACCGATGAACCGCAAAGCACCGGCACAAATTTATTGGCAATTACTCCTTTACGAATGGCAACCTTAATTTCTTCATTTGACACTGCCCGGCCATGCAGGAATTTATCCATGATCAGGTCGCAGGCATCGGATAAACGCTCTAAAAGAATATCCCGATACTTATTAACTTCGGCTGCCTGGTCGGCGGGGATCTCCAGAATATCGGCGTCTTTACCGGTATCATCCTTATAATGAATCAACTTCAAATCGACTATATCCAGCATCCCGACGAATACCTCTTGTTGAAAATAAGGAATCTGAATCGCCGCCGCGTTAGCCGCCAAACGCTTACCCATTTGATCGATAGTCTCAAAGAAATTCGCACCCACGCGGTCCATCTTATTGACAAAAGCAATCCGGGGGACAATGTATTTATCCGCCTGGCGCCAGACGGTCTCGGACTGCGGCTCAACACCGCCGACCCCGCAAAATACAACTACCGCCCCGTCAAGGACCTTCAGCGATCGCTCCACCTCAACCGTGAAATCGACATGGCCGGGAGTGTCGATAATGTTAATCGAGCAATCCTTCCA
>JBFZAQ010000035.1:0-4137 GCA_041308885.1 Candidatus Omnitrophota bacterium
ACTTAAGGAAGATTTGGGTCAGCGCGCAGAAGGCGGGTCAACCAAAGCCGATGATAACACCGCGCTTTTGGATGCCGTCCAGGAAGTAGCGGAAACAGGCTCCGGCGCTCTCGACGAATCCAAAGAATCCATTGAAGAGCAGGCTATTGAAGAGCAGCTTGGAGAAAGAGGATTAATCGACGATCATGAATGCGAGTCGTAAACGGACGATCGGAAATTAGCGGAGGAATTTTATGGGAGGCAATATGAGAAAATTCAGTAAAATTTCGGCAGGGGTTCTTGGCTTAGTTTTGATATCCTTACCTTGTTTCGCCGCCGGGCTGGATAGGGAAGTCCCCCCGGCTTATACCGAATCGTCACTGATGGGCAGGATTCAGTCTTTTTTCAAAGATGGTGAACTCAAATCCCTGGCCACGATTACCGGCGGATATGATAATAATGTTTGGCTTAACTCCCGCAGGGATGGGGACGGCTATATGCAGGTATTCTTTAGGCCGACCTTTACCTCTGCCATAAATACTAAGGTAGACGGGATATTGGAATATGAGCTGATGAGCTTAATCTATATGACCGAGAGCAACGCCAGTTTAATTACCAATACCTTCGGCGCGGGGACGGATTATAAGATCAATAAGAATTGGAAGCTGTCGACCAGGTATCGTTTTTCATTAGCCGAGCTGCCCCATTCCAGCGGGGATGATTTTATGGATAATAGCCTTGAGTTAAAACTGGCGCAGAAACTGCCCCAGAAGATTTTTCACAGCTTAGGCTATGAATTAATGTATAAGAATTACCAGCAGCGCAAGCTTAGAACTTCCGGGATGATCTATAGCGAGAAAGAAAGGGAAGATGAACGCCACACCGTAGCCTATGAAATCGGCAAGTATTTCCCCGACGATTTATTAAAAATTAAGTTTCAATATTATAATAATGATTCCAATGACGCGTATTTGAAATATTATGATTATGATTCTTATAAGATCGGAGCTTCGTTGACCCATATTTTCAACAAGAAGCTTTTTGGTTCCTTTTCGTTTTCCCGGCAGTGGCGCGATTTCCGCAGCCGCACCATTTCTGTAGACTCAAATTTTAAGGAATGGGATAGGACGTACTTGTCGGTCTTGGGATTATATTATAATATCACTAAGCAGCTCACCCTGGGGCTTAACTATACCTATCGGCAGAATTGCTCCAACGAACCCTTGGAAAACTACTCGGGTTCATTGACTTCGGTCAGTACCAGTTATAAATTCTAGATTCAAAGCTGCAGTTTTAAGGGGTAGCCTTGAAAAAAAGAAGTTTTTTCAAGCTGTTCGTCAGCCTCGGGCTATCTTTTGTAATAGCAATTTCCCTCCTTGCGCTTTCCAAATCCAAGACTTACCAATCCTTCGAGCTCAAATCGTTTGATTTAAGGCTTATCTTAAGGGGCAGTAAGCCGTCCCAGGCCGCCATCCTGCATATAGACGTAAACGATGCCAGTATCGCCAAGCTCGGCCGGTGGCCCTGGCCGAGAAGCTATCATGCCAGGTTAATCGATACTTTGGTTGAGTGCGGGGCAAAGCATGTGCTGATGGATATCCTCTTTACGGAAGAAGCCGGCGCCGATTCTAAGCAGGATGAACTATTCGCTGATTCCGTAGCGCGCGCGCAAATTGCTTATTTGCCTTTTTATTTTCTAGAAGATAAAGTCTCAACCTACCCGGAATTGGAACGCTTATTCCTGGCTGATATCACTATTGCCCTTGAAGGGGCTGCCGAGGCCCTTAAGACCGACGTAGAGGCGCTTAGGCCAAAATTCCAAGCGGTAAAAAGATATGTAATGGATTTGGCGATGAAAGATATCCTGCGCCGGACGCCCGATATCTCTCTGGATGATTTATTCGCCGAGATTGAAGTTTCCCGGAGCTGGTTTCTTTTCCCCAGCGAAGAAGGCTATATCCGGGACAATTTCGAGAGCCAGAAGCTATCCCGGCTATTTGCCGATAAATTTGCTATCAATTATGATAAGCCGGATATATCGTCGCTGCCGGAATTCGGAATGCTCAGCCCTCCGGTTAAGGCCTATATCGACAGCATGAAGGCAAGCGGTTTTGTTAACGCCGAGCCCGATCCAGACGGGGTTATGCGCCGGGTACCCTTGTTTATAAAATACGAAGAGCATAAAATATTTCCCCAGTTGGCGGTAGCGGGATTATTGAGTTTTCTTGATGTGAAAGATATAGAAATAAGCAAAGAGTCCCTGACTTTTCAAGGCGCCGCTATCGGGAATAAAACTAAAGATATCACGATACCTTTGGATGAAACGGGCGCTATGATAGTCAACTGGACCGGTAAATGGGAGACTTGTTTTCGGCATATACCTTATCATTTCATTCTCGATCTGCAGGAAACCCGCCTGCGGTTAAGTCAGCAATTAAATCAGCTATCCGGAAATGAGCTTTCCGAGGAGGATAAGGCTGTAGTCCGGTATTTGGAAAAGTCCGAGCGCGAACTCAAAGATAAGCTTAAGGCTGCGGTTGAAGGAAGGATTTGCATTGTGGGTTTGACGGCAACCGGGACGCAGGATTTAGGGCCGATACCCTTACAGACAAATTATCCTTTGGTGGGCTTAAGTTCTAACCTTATCGACACCATTGTATCCGAAAGCTTTATCCGGAAAGCGCCCTGGGCATTAAATGTGTTTATCTTCTTTCTTACCGCTTTGATTATAGGCTTAAGCTCGCTTTTTCGATTATGGCGGAGTTTGCTTTTGGGAATCTTTTATTACGCGGTATTCTTTCTATTCAGTTTTTTGGTTTTGGTTAAGCGGGGAATCTGGGTGGATATGGTAGGCCCGACCGGCATCGTCGCTCTCGGATTTACCGCGATTATGAGCTTTAGGTTTTTTACCGAGCAAAAAGAGAAGTTCTGGATAAAGCATGCCTTTAGCCATTATCTTTCCGGCGAGGTTATCAACGAATTGATGGCTGACCCCTCAAGGCTTAAATTAGGCGGCGAAAGGAAAAACCTAACGGTTATATTTTCCGACGTCCGGGGTTTCACGAAATATTCCGAAGCGCATCCGCCGGAAGAAGTAGTGGCAATGCTTAATGAGATCTTAACTGCTCAAGTGGAAGTGGTCTTTAAATACAACGGTACATTGGATAAATTCGTGGGGGATGAATTGATGGCATTCTTCGGCGCTCCCGGAGAAACGCATATCCATAATCATGCCATAACCGCGGTTAAGGTTGCGGTTGAAATTCAGGCTAAATTAAAGATCCTTAAAGAGAAATGGCTCGGTGAAAATAAGGAGTCTTTAAGTATAGGCATCGGCATAAATTCGGGTGATGCGGTTGTCGGGAATATGGGATCAGCGGAGAGGATGGATTATACTATTATCGGGGATAATGTGAATTTAGCTGCCCGGTTATGCTCGGCTGCCGGAGGCGATGAGATTCTTATCAGCGAAGCCACCTATGCGCAGGTGAAGGATAGCGTAAAAACAACAAAATTAGAGCCGATTTCCGTAAAAGGAAAAACCAACCCCGTCTCTATATACAGGGTGGTTGATTTAAGTTAGGTCTTTTAGATAAGTCTATGCTTAAGAAAGCGGAAAAGTAACCCGGTTACCAGGGCGATTATCCAGCTGGCCACCGTTTCCCAGCCTCCGATAAATTCCTGATTAAGAGCGAATTTTTTCCTGCCCAGCGCGAAAACCAGCGGCCTTGAGATCAGCACCCCTGAAATGTATATGAATAAATACCTGTCGAGCAGAAAGATCGAAACCAACAGCGTCCTTTCCAGCATCCCATACCATTTATCGAAATTATTATAGGGGAGAGATTCTTTGATCAGGGTGCTCCTAAAATTCCGTATCATAAAATACCCATTATATCCGGCGAAGATAACGGCTATAAGATAGGTTATAACCAGGTTATTATTATAAAGCGTTACAATTAACCCGCCCGAATTTGCCGGGGGCTGTAAATTCTTAAGTTCGATAAGCAGCACCACGGCTATTAATGCAATGTGAAAAATCTGATCGAGCAGGTAAAACCAGAAGACGTATTTTACTCCTTTGTAGCCCAGTTTGATTGAGTCCTGGAAAAGGTGGATAATGGTAAGAAAAAATATGAAACCCCAAAGTCCGGGTAA
>JBFZAQ010000036.1:0-20580 GCA_041308885.1 Candidatus Omnitrophota bacterium
GCTTAACTCTGCGATCTTATCCTTAAGCAGCTTCTTGTGCTTCTGTTCCTCGTCCAGGAGAAAACTGAAAATTTCCTGCAAAGACGGATGCCCTGCCAGCAACTGTTGATACAGGGCCAGGGCTTTTTCTTCTTCTAAAAAGCGCTAAGCGTAGCGCCTCGAGAGGTATCATTCGTCAATCTCCTTTTGGATAGACCCCTGACGTCTCTGACGGGTAAAATATATATTCGGTCAGCTCTTAATCCTGCGCTCGATCTTCCGGGTAGTCACCGAAAAATCCAGCTATCCTAAATTCGGTTTGCGGCCTTTATTGGCTTTCTTAGAACGCCAATTAAGCTTACCGCGACGCTTACGTTTTCCCATGGTCTTAATACCTATAATAGGTGGTTGGAACTTCTCTGGTTATAAGCCGGATGGCCTCTACTAAGCACAGACGGATCGCTTTCTCCGTCGGAGTATCGGCATACTCTGAAAGCACGGGATCCAGCGGGGCAGCGCCTAAAAATCCGGCCCAACTGCTGCCGGAAATATCGCCGGCCCGTCCGGAAACTTGCGTCCGGGCGAAAATCCGATTAGTCGTATTATCAAAAACCGATATCTCCAGGGTTACGCAGGCGTTAACATCATCCTGCCTCAACAACCCTCCCAACAACCCGCTCCGGCTGCTTCCGCCTCCGCCTACTCCGCTGCGTCCTCCAGCCGCGGGCAGCCGAAATTCTTTTAATACCGCTTTGACCCCTATCTCCATATTGCCGGCCCGCGATTTTGCTTTTGGCTTGACAGGGGTACTCGGCGGCGCGGAATTATCCGGCTGGGCAGCTTCATTAATCATAAAGCGGTTCGTCCGCGTAAGCCCAGTGACCAACATCTCCTGCAGAGCCTTAATCGCTTCCGCAGAAACAGCTGAGTTCTTAACGACGATATCCTTAACCGCTAATTTGGCTTTCCGCCCGGAATAGGGCTTAGCCGCAGCCGGCGAGATCGCCGGCTTAGAGCGCAAAGGCTTAGTCAATCCGCAGCCGGAAAAGACTGCGCATAAGAATATGAGTGCGATCGCCGATAGCAGTGTCTTAGACATACGTACTGGTTAATATAGTATCGAAGGTAATGACTGTCAAGATAAAACGCCGCGGCCCTCCCTTCACACAAACTGCCGTAACTCGCCAATAGAATGAATTATGGCATAAGGCCCGGCTTTCCGGATTTCGCCGATACTGCTGGAACCCGTAGTTACAATTATCGTCTTTATGCCGGCGCGCTTACCGGTCTGGGCGTCAATCACCATATCCCCGACATACAAAGCCAACATCCTGTCCACCTTGGCCTTCTCAAGCAAGATGCGCAAAATCTGGGGGTGAGGTTTACGGTACCTGATCTTATCGGCGCACAGCACAAACCGGAACCGCTCTGCCAAAGCCAAGTGCTTAAGCAATATCCGGGTAAAACGGGCCGGCCGGTTGCTGGCAATAGCCAGAATGTATCCCTGACGGGCCAAATAGGCCAGAATCCGCCGCGTCGAGGCAAAGGGCTTAGCTCCGGTAAGCAGCGCCCGGGCATGATGGCGGCGATAAAAATTTAAAACCCGCGGCAAGTCTTCCTTGCGCACATAAGGCTTAAGCAAAGATGTATCCCCCCGGCCGACCGCCCGCCTAATCAGGCTGGGCAGGCGAGGCGGATAGCCGAAAGCCCGCAGCGCGGCGTTAAAACTCCGGATAATCGCCGGATAGGCGTTAACCAGCGTCCCGTCTAAATCAAAAATAATTAACCTCGGCCGCATTTTTTTAGGCATAAAAAATAAAGACGGGCACTGACGTGCCCGTCCAATAATAACCCTAAGCTTACTTAAAAAGCGCCTATTCCAATACCGCTTTATCGTCTACAGCCGGGGCCATTGTCGCCGCGTCATCTTCCGGCAAAGGCATCTCTTCTTTTAATTGGCCGGATTCATCAATATCAGCAGGCAGCTCTTCATATTTCTCTAAACTAATAGTCTTAGCTAAATTCTTGCCGTCGGGGGCCGCCAGATAATCGACGCTAAGCGTATCTTGAACCTTAATGTCGCTTAATGCCTGTGCATTCTCGAGGATAGTATCGGAATCGATAGTCAGGGTCATTTCTTTCTCGTTATCAGTTTCGTAATCAAGATACCTGATCCCAATCTCCTGCCTAGCTGTATCAACCGCGCTCACTTCGCCCCAAACCCACTGCAAATCATTCTCGGCGTCCTGGGGTTGCTGCGCCGGCATCTCTTCCTCGGCGAAGGCGGATTGCGCGCATAATGCCGCGCTAATCATTACTATACATATTAAAACTATCCTTAAGCTGCGCATTTAATCCCTCCTTGCTAAACTTGAAGTTAACTTTATCACAAAGATATAGTATTGTCAATCTGATATCCTGATCTTCTGATAATCTACCTGCTGATATTCTGATCCCCTGATATACGCCTTGAAGGGATTAAAGCCTAATTCCGGCCTACCGGTAAATCGGCAACACCATCAGCGCCACCCATACAATAATAGTCGTAATTATTCCTACCGTCAAGCCCGCCCAAAACCAGGCAAAGAAACTCACGCGGATGTTCTTCTCCTTTTCCAGAATTCCGATAGCCACAATATTAGCCGTCGAGCCGACCAGGGTAATATTCCCGCCTAGGCAGCCCCCGAAAAGCAAAGCCCACCACAAACTGGATAAATTAATCCCGGCATTTTGGAACCCTTGAATAATCGGAATAAAAGCCGCCACCAACACCACATTATCCAAAATGCTCGAGCCAATTGCGCTGAACCACAGGACAACTCCGGTAAGCACGTTGATATCTTGACCGGCTGCCTGGACGATTTTCTGGGCCAACACATCGGTAGCGCCCGTATATTTCAACGTCCCGGCCTGCGCGAAAAGCAGCAAAAAAAACAGCAAGGTCCACCATTCCACATCCCGCTCAATATAGGACCGCGCCTTTTGCCATTTCCAGATCATCACCCCGCCGCTGGAAATAAGCGGCAGTACCAAAAGCGCGGTATTTTCCGCCAGGCCCCACATAAGCTCCAGCCGGTGATGCAAAGCAATCAAAACCAAAGTCACGCCGAAGATCGTTAAGCCGATTCTCAGCCGCCGGTCAGGCGGTACGGAGATGAGCCGGATCAGCATATCATTGTCTCCTAATTCGCGCATCCGCTCCCGAAGGAGAGCGATAGGCTTACGATACAGCACCAGCACCAGCCCGATCATGGCCAATAGGCATACAACAGCCAGCGGCATGGCCTTAATTATAAAGTCTTCAAAGGTCAACCCGGCTTTGGAAGCGATAAGAATACCAATCGGGTTGCCCAAAACAGTCGCCGCTGAACCGATATTCGTGGCCAATACCGCAATGATCACAAACGGCAGCGGCTCAACCTCAAAATAATCACAAATCTCCAGGACCGCGGCCACGATAAAAATGATCGAAACTACTTCCGAAGTCATGGCCGACAGCACTGCCGACGCCGCCGAAATAACAAAGATGAACTTAGCCGGGGTTAAATGCTTGATGCGTAAAATCAACTGTACGATCCAAGCAAAAAAACCTTCTTCTTTCAACAGGCCCACCAACACCATCATCCCCACCAAGAACAGAATAACCTCGAGAGAAGCAAAACGCACCAAGTGATCAATATCAATGGTTTTAGTCAGGAGAAGCACCGAAGTCCCGATAAAAGCGAAGCTTAAACGAAAATCCCAGAAGAATAACGTACCGAGGATTGAAACGCAGAATATGCCGATGGATATGGATTGTTTAGGCGAAAGCCCGTTTTGACTGGCCAGATACGCGCAGACGAAAGAAATTGCAATAAGCCAAAAGAATTTCTGTACTGCTTTATTCATGCCTGCGGCTATGCGGATTCTTTAAATAATGCCTTGACGATGTCTCCTCTGCTGACGATGCCCACCACCTGTTTAGCGGCATTAAGCACCGGTAAACGCCGGGCCTTATTGACCAACATGATATGAGCCGCCTCGCAAAGAGCAGCGTTCTCCCCAACAGTGATCACTTCGCGGCGCATGATATCTTGGACTTTAAGATTAACGAAACTCTTGATCTTCTGCTTAACCGCCTTAGGATTTTCTTCGTACGAAAAAACCCCCACCTGTTCGAAGTATTTCGGAAGGATATGGGTAAGAATTTCTTTCTCGGTGAGCATCCCCACCAATTTATTGGTTTTATCGATAACCGGCAATCCGCTGATCTTTAACTCATTGAGGACCTGCAAGGCCTCCAAGGCGGCGGCTTCGGGAGCCAGCCCCTTGACCGCGCGAATCATCATGTCTTTTACTCTCATACGGGGACCTTGCTGACTTGACTAAGCGATAATTTCTGAAACTCTTCGGTTAATTCCCTTATACACAACCGCTGCCGCCAAAACCTTAAGTATATCACCCGGGATAAAAGGGAGGAATCCCAACGCCAAAGCCTGAACGCCGGATAAGCGCAGCAATAGCTTAAGCCAGAGCGCCCCGCATAAAAGAATCAGAATATCCGCCAGCGCGAAAATCCCGGTAATCCGCCGCCAGGATGCGTTATGAGAACCCAAAGAGAACGCGATAAAAACCGTCGCCAGCGCGAAACCGGCGAAATACCCGGCTGTCGGGCCAAAGGCATACAGCCAGCCGCTGTTGGCCCCGGCAAAAACCGGCACCCCCATCACTCCGAATGCGATATATCCCAAGAGGGCGAACCAACTCAACTTCCTGCCTAATAACGCGGCGGATAAAAGCACAAAAAACGTCTGCAAAGTCAGGGGGACCGGGGTGAACGGCAAAGGTATGCGCACAAAGGCCCCTAAAGCCATAAAGGCCATCATCACCCCTATCGCAAAATAACGACAGGCAGGCTTATTCAAGAAGATTTCTTTTTGTAATAACATTTCCATGAAATACTCCTTAAGAAGACGTTGGGATTAAATGCAGACAGCGACTATTCTTAAACACCAACCGCTTCAGAATAGCCGCTGTCCGCATCTAACATTTATCAGCTTTACTCTTTAGCTATCGCTAAGGTTATGATCCCCGCTAAAATTAAGCACGGGCCGGCCGCGGCCTTGATCATATACCAGGTATATTCCCACCACTGCCGAGCCACTAAAAGATAAGCTGCCAGACCTAAGAAAACTAATCCCAGCAGGACCTTCAAGATAACCGACATGGTTTTCTTGCCCTCACCCTTTTGTTCTTGCTGCTTGTCTTGTTCTGCCATTGGTAACACCTCCTTTTTAAGCGTTTAATTGCGGTTGCGACTTCCAGCGGCGATGGATCCAGCCCCATTCCGCCGGGTAGGTACGAATATATCCTTCGATGATGGATGTTAATCTCTGGATGTTTTGCTGTAAGGTCTCTTCTTCGCCGGCTCCTTTAAGCAGCTGCAACGGCGGCTCAAATACAATCTTGTGCGTATCGTCGGACTGCCGAATACTGAAGACCGGCAGGATAGCTGCCCCGGTCCGCTGCGCTAACACTACCGGCCCGGTGGCAGTAGCGGCCTTGCGGCCGAAGAAATCTACAAATACTCCGGCAGTGCCAAAATTTTGATCGATAGGAATAAAGACAAGCTCATTCCGGCGTAAACGCCGGATGGTTTCCTCTACGCACGCCCGTCGCGGTTGGCTGTAAATAGTCCGGATACCCAGCCGGTTGCGCTTGGCTAAGAATAACTTCTCGACCCGAGTATCTTTCATTTGACGCATAATCCCGCTAACCCGGTACCCTTCCAGGCTCAGTTTAGCCAGCATCAACGGGAAATTACCGAAATGCGCGCTGACCAGGATAGCACCGCGGCCATTTTTTAACGCCTGCTCCAGGTTCTCTGCGCCTTCCAGCTTTACCCGGCTCCTCAGCTGTAGCGGCCGGTCCATCAGAAATAAAAGCTCAATAGCCGCCTTAGCCATATGCACAAAACACTCTCGGGCAATCTCCTTCACCTCGGCTTCGGACTTCAGCTTCCCAAAAGCAATGCGCAGGCTATCTAAAGCTATATTCCGCTGCTTAGCCGCGGCCTGATACCCAAATACGGCGATAAATCCGGCAAACCCGTACAACCAAACTCCGGGAAGTATCTTAGTTATCAAAGAACAAAAATTTAAAGCAGCATAACCCGCCGCATAAGCAAAACTCTTTTTAATCTGCTTAACCTTCATCACTGCGAGATTACCTTCGATTATAACAAAAATTATTAACTATTCAAGTAAAAAGGACGCCAGTAGATCAGATTATGAGAAATGATTTAATCTGATATCCTGATTTTCTGATAATCTGCCCACTGATACCCTGATAACCTGATACCCGCTTTTACTAAACGTGTGTCCTGGCGTCCTGAATCTCTCTCCACTACAACTTATACCCGATCTTACGCAGCAAGCCCTTACGCCAAGCAATATCTTCTTGACTTTCAATGCCCTTGGGCCTGGCGCCGTCAATTACCCCCATAATACCGGAGCCGCTTTCGCTCTGGGCAATGACCACCTCTACCGGATTAGCCGTAGCGCAATAAATAGTACAGACTTCCGGTATCCACTTTACGGCATTAAGCACATTGATCGGATAGGCATTTCTCAACAGCACAATAAAACTATGGCCTGCCCCGATGGCCAAAGCGTTCTCTTGAGCTAAAGCCTGCAACTCGGCATCGGTCCCCTCAGAGCGGATCTTGCACGCCCCCGAGCTTTCCACAAAGGCCAGGCCGAATTTTATTCCCGGCACGGCGTTGACCAACGTTTCATAAAGATCCTCGACTGTCTTAATAAAATGGCTCTGCCCTAAGATTACATTAACCTCATCGGGTTTCTTGATCTTGACCGCTTGCAGTTGGACCATAGCATATCCTCCTTTAACGGAAGTAAACCGGCCATTATCTTAGCATGACCAAGCCGATAAATCAAGCTGCTGCCCCCGGCATCCCCCCGAAACCAGTTGCGCTGCGGCGCGAATATTATATAATGAGACCATGCAGACTCACACCCACTACCGCTCGGTGCAGCGCGTCTTAATCGCCACATTGATACTGAATTGGCTGGTCGCCGCAGCCAAAATTAGCTTCGGCCTTCTCTCCCGCTGCCAAAGCATGACCGCCGATGGTTTACACTCGCTCTCCGACGGCGCTTCCAATATCATCGGGCTTATCGGCATCGCCTTTGCCGGCCAGCCTACAGATTCCAATCATCCTTACGGACATAAAAAGTATGAAACTTTTTTCTCGCTGGGTATCGGAATAATGATCCTCATTGTCAGCTTTAATCTCGGCCGCCAGGGCTTACTGCGGCTGCGCAACCCCGCAGTTCCGGAAATAAACCTAACCAGCTTTCTAGTCATGCTGGCGACCCTGGGCATCAACATCGCGGTCATGCGCTTTGAACACGGATTAGGCATTAAGTGGCACAGCGATATCCTTGTTTCCGACGCGCTGCATACTAAAGCCGATATCTTTACCTCGCTGGCGGTAATTATCTCCCTATTTGTCATCCGGGCGGGCTTTCCGCTAATCGACCCGATCGTCACTGTTATGATCGCTGTTTTTATTGCCTACTCGGGATTCAAGATAATCAAAAGCAGTTCCGATGTGCTTTGTGATGCTGCGGCCATTATTGATGTGGATAAAATCACTGCGATCGTATTGGGCATTAAAGGGGTGGATAACTGCCATAAAATCCGAACCCGCGGCCGGGCCGATGATATCCACGTGGATATGCACGTTCAGGTTCGCCCGGACATGCGCATGGACCAAGCGCATCAGCTTAGCTATCTTATTGAAGAAAATATCAAAAAGGAAATTCCCGGAGTAACCGACGTAGTCGTGCACATGGAACCGAACAACAGCCCCTAAAGCTCCTTAAGGACCACCCCCAAACCGATACTCGCTGCTACCCCCATAACCGCGCCGAAATAAAAAGGCGCGCTTGCGCCAAAGACTTTCCAGGATATCCCCGCTAAAATTGAAGCCGGCAACAACCCGATACCCACCAGGGCCGCGTGCAGGCCGATAACCGTAGCCCGGGATTCAACCGGGGCGATATCCGAAACCAACGCTTTTTCCACGCCTTCCGTTGCCCCGATATATATACCGTAAAAAGCAAACAACAACCAGTAGCTGCCAAAGCCGCGAGCCAGGCCAAAACCCAAATAAACCAACCCGTAACAAAAATACCCCAGCACCAGCAGCCGTTTTCTTCCGATCACATCCGACAAGCGGGCGGCCGGATAGGCAACGGCCAAATAAACTACATTATACAATAAATACATCAGCACTACCTGGGCTAATGACGCCCCCTGGTTCTGGGCCCGCAAAAGTAAAAACTGATTTGATGAATTCCCCAAAGTGAAAATAAAAGTTACGATCAAAAAAGCCCGCAGCCGCTTATCCAAAGCCCCCCATTTAAATTCCAACTTCTTGACCGCGGCAATAGCCGGCGCTTTCTTCTCTTTGACCCAAAAAAGAAAAACTACGCCCAGAAAAGCGGGGATTAACGAAAACAAAAAGACGTTCTTCATCTGCCCGTTGTAACGGACTATCACCCAATAGGCAATGATTACGCCGGTAACCGCCCCGAGAGTATCCATTGCCCGATGCAATCCAAACGCTGCTCCGCGTTTACCCGGCTGCGAACTCTGAGCAATCAAAGCATCCCGCGGGGCAGTGCGGACACCCTTACCGAATCGATCAACGATCCGTCCGGCCAACACCATCCCCCAACCTGCCGAAGCATATAGGAGTAATTTCCCTACCATAGAGCTGCCGTAACCGATAAGAGTAAACGGCTTGCGCTTCTTGATCAAATCCGAGAAATACCCGGAGAAAACTTTCAACAGGCTGGCTAAGCTTTCGGCAATGCCTTCAATCAGGCCCAATATTGCGGGGCTAGCCCCCAGTTGAGAGACTAGATACGCGGGCAATATCGGATAGACCATCTCACTGGAGATGTCGGTGAGCAAACTGGTTATCCCAAGAATAATAATATTAAACATACTCAACCCGTCCTGACACCCTGATACTTTGACACCCTGACACCCTGATACTTTGACACCCTGAATTCTACTCCAAATACTCCAACGGATCCCGCGGCACGCCGTCTTTACGAACTTCAAAATGCAAATGCGGCAAGATCGCCGGATGATCGGCGTTGCCGGTTTTACCGACCGTGCCCAAGACAGCTCCTTGACGGACAAAATCATTATCACGGACATAAATCGCCGCCAAGTGGCCGTAAATTGTGGTTAAATCCCCGGCATGCTGGATGACAACGTAATTACCCATGCCCTTATTGAACTTAGCGCTCTTAATCCGGCCGGACCGCGCTGCCATTACGGGAGTATTGAGCAAGGCATACAAATCAATTCCTTGATGCACCCGCCTGCCGCTGCGGGGAGCCGCGAAATAGCCCTTGCCGCGCGAGTCCGAACGAATAATCATATCGCCATTATAATCGATGGGGCAAAGAAATGCCGCCTTATCCAAACGCGCGCAGCTTACGCTCACATAGATAGGCAGCGCGATGAGTATGATCAGAAGCAAAATATTAACTGTGCGTCGGAGCATGGGAAATATGATATGTCACCAGAATACCAGTTCGCAAAAAAAACGCATATCAGGTTATCAGAATATCAGTGGGTAGGTTATCAGCGGATCAGGATATCAGATTAAATCAAACCTGGTAATCTGATTCTCTGGTATCCTGCCTACTGGTATTCTGATACTCTGATAGACGCTTTTACTTCATTGTATCAATGACTCTGCGTCCTGCGTCTTGCGTCTTTAACATGCTCGCTATTATACCATACCCTGTCAACAGCAAGCACACTGCCACCAGCCAATCGCCCAACCGCGAATATAGAGTTAAAGCGCTGCAGCCTAACCGCACTTCTTGAATAAGGATCCCCGGCACAAAAGTCATTTTACCTTCCGGCGCGCGCACCGCCGCGATAATCCGGCCGGAAGGATCAACGACACAGGAAATCCCGGTATTGGCGGCCCGGATCACCGGAACCTTATTTTCTACCGCCCTGAATACCGATGCCTGGACGTGCTGATAAGCAGCCGCGGTATCTTTAAACCAGGCATCATTAGTAATAACCACCAGCCCCTTGGCAGAGTTAAGCACGGACTTACGGGCCAACTCCGGAAAAATATCTTCAAAACAAATAAGCGCGGATAAAGGCCCGCTGCCCGCGGCAGCGCCCTGGCCCGCACGCACCTGGAACACGGTATACTCCCTGCCCGCGGTAAAATCTCCGATCGGCACCACTGTTTCTAAAAACGGCAGGTATTTACGCAGCGGGATATACTCCCCGAACGGGACTAAATGAATTTTGCGATACTCCTGCGCCAGGCTGCCGCGCTCATCGATATAAAGAGCGCAATTGTAGAAATTTCCCTTCCGCCTGGTTACAGCCCCGATCATAAGGCAAATATTATGGGAACGGGCGAAATCTTTAACCCTTTCTAGGAATTCCGGCTCCTCGTCGATAATGACCGGGAGGGCGGCTTCCGGCCAGACGATCAGATCCGGCTTATCCCGCAATGCCTGCGCCGACAATAACAGATATTGCTCAATAATGGAATACTTGGAGTCAGGGTCCCATTTACGCTCTTGAGGGATGTTGCCCTGCACCACCGCCACGCGCACAGCCGCGGATCTGCCGGCGACCACGCCGGGCTGTTGCCGGATATGACCGTAATACACCGCCAGGCCAAGAACAAAAACCAAAAGAAGAACCCGCCTTATCACCGCGGCCGGAGACTTAAAATCGCATAATAGCGAATAAATAACGGCGTTGCCCCAGACGATCAAAAACGATACTCCCCAAACCCCGGTGATATCGGCAACCTGAATGATCCGAGTATTTAAATACTGCGAATAACCCAACAACGCCCAAGGAAAACCGGTAAGCGCATACGACCGGAAATACTCCAGAAGCACCCAGGCAGCTGCCGGAAACAAACAATCAAAAACCGACCAACCTCGGGCCAGAGAGCGCCGGATCAGCCAGCCGAAAACGCCGAAGAACAAAGCCAGATACAACGACAACAGGATCATCCCGGCCGGCGTCACATGCATCAGCCAATAAATCGAACCTAGCCAAAAAATAACTCCGGTCAGATAGGCCAAAAGGAAGGCCCGCGCCGGCCGGACGCTGCGCAAAGCCCAAAATAAAGGCACCAGGGCTATCCAAGCTAAAAACTCCAGATTATATTTGGGGAATGAAAGAATTAAAAGGCAAGCTGAAAATAAAGAAAGAAATATTGCTTTGATTACTCCGCTTCCGCGCGCGCCTTGAACCCTGTCCCCTGAACCCTGTCCCCTGCCTATTGCCCGCAGCATTTCTTGTATTTTTTTCCCGACCCGCAGGGACACGGGTCATTACGGCCGACTTTTTCGTGGGCAGCCGGCCGCTGGATATTCCGCGGTTTGGACAACGATGGCAACGCAACGGATGAAGATGGCCCGGCAGGCGCTGCCGGCTCAGGCAGAGAAGAAGCCTGCGGATGCAGCAACTCCTGGGAGCCCCGAGTAAAAACACCTTTAAATTCCTTGGGCTGCGCCGGCTGCAATTTAAATAGGATATCCACCGTTTCATCCTCGATCGAATCCATCATAACCGAGAACATATCAAAAGCCTCGCGCTTATACTCGACCAAAGGATCGCGCTGGCCGTAGGCGCGCAGCGATATCCCCTCGCGTAAACTATCCATAGCGTATAAATGATCTTTCCATTTAGTATCAATAATCTGCAGGAAAGTCATGCGCTCAAGATGACGCATGATTTCCGGGCCCACAGCCTTTTCTTTTTCCGCGTACTGCGCCTGGATTTGCCGGACGAGCTCTTCCTTAAGCGTATCCGCGCGTCTATTCTCTAATCCGGCAGCCTCAACAGGAAGAGAAAATTTCAACTTAAGCGCGTTAGCCAGACCCGCGAAATCCGGTTCGCCGCCAGATCCGGCCGCCGGACAATACTGCGCGATGCATTCACCCACTACCCGGTCAATGATACCGCTAATATGGTCGTTCAAAGCCACGCCTTCCAGGATATCCCGGCGCTGAGAATAAATAACCTCCCGCTGCTTATTCATCACATTATCGTATTCCAAAAGCTGTTTCCGGATTTCGAAGTTGTGCTGTTCTACCCTGCGCTGGGCAATTTCAATAGACTTAGTTACCCAGGGATGCTCGATTACCTGGCCTTCTTCCAGGCCAAATCTATCCATCAGCCCCATTAATTTATCCGAACCGAACAAACGCATCAGATCGTCTTGTAAGGCCACAAAAAAACTGGAGGCCCCGGGATCACCCTGACGGCCGCAGCGGCCGCGCAACTGATTATCAATGCGCCGCGACTCATGGCGCTCTGTGCCGATCACGCACAGCCCTCCGACCGAAACGACTTTATCATGTTCGGCTTGAGTTTCAATTTTATATTTTTGCAGCAATGCCCGGTATTCCTGCTCAAAGTTCGGATCATTGTGATCCGTCTTCTGGCGTAAAATATTCTTGGCCATATAATCGGGGTTTCCGCCGAGAAGAATATCGGTGCCGCGGCCGGCCATGTTCGTGGCAATAGTCACCGCTTTATACCTGCCGGCCTGGGCCACGATAGTAGCTTCTAATTCATGATATTTAGCGTTCAATACCTGGTGCGGTATACCTCGGCGCTTAAGCATATCCGCCAGCATCTCAGATTTATCGATGGAAATGGTCCCCACTAAAACCGGCCGGCCCTGCTCATGTAATTGGGCAATCTTTTCCACGACACAGGCGAATTTTTCCTTTTGGGTCTTATAGACACTATCGGGATAGTTATCTCTGACCAATGGCCGGTTAGTCGGAATGACCTCTACGTCCAGCTGGTAGATAGCCTTGAATTCATTGGCCTCGGTATAAGCCGTACCGGTCATCCCCGCGCACTTCTCATACATGCGGAAATAGTTCTGGAAGGTTATCGTGGCCAGGGTCTGATTCTCTCTCTCGATCTTCAGGCCTTCTTTAGCCTCTATGGCCTGATGTAATCCGTCGGACCAGCGCCGCCCCGGCATCATCCGGCCGGTGAACTCATCAACGATAATTACCTGGCCTTCCTTGATCACGTAATCCACATCGCGCTTATACAGATTATGGGCCCGCAAAGCCTGGATAATATGGTGCCGCCATTCCATGGTGGCAAAATCATGAAGATTCTCGATATTCAACGCCTGGCAAACCTTATTCTCCCCTTCCTCGGTAAGATGGGCGGTATGGGCCTTTTCATCGACCATATAATCATACCCTGAAGCTAAATCAACGCCTTTATATTTGGCGTCAATTTCGTCTTTCTCTAAAATAACCCTTCCTTTTAGCCGCGGGACGATCTTATCTACCGTATAATACTTACCGGTGGATTCTTCCGCCGGGCCGGAGATAATCAGCGGGGTGCGGGCCTCATCAACCAAAATAGAATCTACTTCATCGACAATCGCGTAATAAAACGGCCGCTGCACCAGGTCCTGCAAACGGTATTTCATATTATCGCGCAGATAATCAAACCCGAACTCGTTATTCGTCCCATAGGTAATGTCGCAGGCGTAGGCCGCCTGCCGTTGCTCATCGGACATCTCATGCTGAATTACACCCACGCTTAAACCGAGAAATTCATAAATTGGCCCCATCCACTCCCGGTCGCGCCGGGCCAGATAATCGTTAACCGTTACAATATGCACCCCCTTGCCCAAGAGGGCGTTCAAGTAGGCCGGCAGAGTCGCCACCAGCGTCTTACCTTCTCCGGTAGCCATTTCAGCGATCTTGCCTTCATGGAGTACGATCCCGCCGATAATCTGAACGTCAAAATGCCGCAGCCCGATAGTGCGGCGGCCGGCCTCCCGGACTACGGCAAAGGCTTCGGGGAGGATCTCGGCAAAGACTAAATTACGCGCCTGCTTGATCTTAAGCTTGATTCGATTACGCTCTTCTTGAATCGCGGCGTCTTGCAATTGAAGATATAGCTCCTGTAATTGCCCGTCGATCTGGCCGGACTTGGCCGCAATATGGGCCCTGAATTCCTGCGACTTCTGTAATAAATCCGCATCTGTCAAAGCGCTGATCTTGGCTTCCAAGGCATTCACCCGGTCAACCACGCCGGACAAAGCCAGCATGGAATTGACCGACGGATTCGGCATATCCGCGTGCAAAACAATATTCACCCCCGGATAGCGCCGCTTAATCGCCGCCTGCTTATTGGCTAAGATTGATTTACGAATAAAGCCAAACATGATAGGTTTTAGGTGTTAGGTGTTAGGTTTTAGGTTACACTTTACACTCTTAAGATACGCCTCAATGAACTCGTCGAGTTTTCCGTCCATGACCGCCCCGACATTTCCGGTTTCATAATCGGTGCGGTGGTCCTTCACTAAATTATAGGGATGCATAACATAAGAGCGGATTTGGCTGCCCCATTCGATCTTTTTCTTCTGCCCCCCGTACTCTTTTTGCATCTCTTCTTCTTTCTGGCGCTGCTGCAACTCATAGATGCGGGCTTTAAGGATCGTCATCGCGGTATGTTTGTTTTGAAACTGCGAACGCTCATTCTGGCAGGCGGCGACAATCCCGGTGGGGATATGGGTTATGCGTACCGCCGAATCAGTAGTATTAACGCTCTGCCCTCCCGGGCCCGATGAACGATAAACATCAATCCGCAGGTCCTTCTCGTCGATTTTTACATCGGCATCCTCTTCGATCTGCGGGATTACGTCCACCGATGCAAATGAGGTATGCCGGCGCTTATTGGAATCGAACGGCGAGATCCGCACCAGCCGATGCACACCCCGCTCGGCCTTAAGATACCCGTAGGCAAAAGCGCCCTCGATCAAAACGGTAACATTCTTAATCCCGGCTTCTTCGCCGTATAAGACATCGCTGGACTTTACCGTATAGCCCTTATCTTCGGCATAACGGCAATACATCCGGTACAACATCGCGACCCAATCACACGACTCGGTGCCTCCGGCCCCGGCATTAATACTAAAAATAGCGTTATTCTTGTCATACTGCCCGCTTAAGAGGGTTTTAAACTCCAGCTTATCAGTATCTTGAAAAAGCTGCTCGGTATTCTTCGCTAAATCTTTGACCAGCTCAAGATCGGCGCTGCCCGCCAACGCCGCCAACTCCTGCAATTCATGCAGGCGGTTAGCCGCAGCCTGCCATGGCTCCAACGTGGACTTAATGATTTTTAACTCTTTGACAATCTTGGTCGATTGCTCTTGATCGTCCCAAAAGTGCGGCTGCGACATGCGCGCGGTAAGCTCATCTATCTGGGCCTGCTTAGCAGCAATGTCAAAGATACCCCCGGAGCTGCGAGATGCGCTGCTCGATGATCCCTAATTTAGCGGTAATAGATACTAACATAATAATCACGAATTCGTTAAATGCGCCTATCAGAATATCCGGCTATCAGGGGGCAGGATATCAGAGCATTAGAACATCAGGCAAATCATCTAATCTGATATCCTGATCCTCTGATAATCTACGCTCTGATCTTCTGATGCTCTGATGTCCGTTTTTAACATGCAAGTGCTCTTTTGTTCATTCTTGGTCCTACATCTTCTTAATCCCTTTAAGCGCCAGCACAAACTCTTCCCGGTTATCGCAGAAGTTCAGGGCCTCTTCCTCGGAGATCTTCCCGTCTTTGGCCAGCTTGATCAGCGATTGGTTAAACGACTGCATCCCGAATATCGCCCCATCGTCGATATAGGTGGGGATCTCCCAGACTTTGGCTTCCCGGATTAACCGCGATATCGTCGGAGTAAGCAACATCGTCTCATAAGCGGGAATGGATTTTGCTTGATCTTTGAGCGGCAATAAACGCAGCGAAATAACGCCTTTCAGCAAAATCGATAACTGCGCGCAAACCTGCTGGTGCTGATGCGGAGGAAAAAAATTGATGATCCGCTCCACCGTCTGGCTGGCATTGATAGTATGCAATGTGCTTAAGACCAACACCCCGGTTTCGGCCGCAGTGAGCGCCGTAGCCATGGTCTCCTGGTCACGGATGTTGCCGATGTAGATCACGTCGGGGCTCTGCAAGGTAAAGGCGCGCAAGGCCACTCCGTAGGAAGCCACGTCCAGGCCCAGCTCCCGCTGATTAATAATACAATTTTTATCTTTAAAAGTGAACTCGATCGGCTCCTCAACGGTAAGGATATGCTTATGACAATTGGTATTCATATACTCGATCATGCTGGCAATGGTAGTCGACTTTCCGCTCCCGGCGCTGCCGGTCAGCAAAACTAACCCGCGCTTTTCCAAAGCCAGCTTACGCAGCACATCACCCGGCAAATTCAACTCTTCAAAAGACGCGGAGGTATTACGCACATGACGAACGACGATAGACGGCCAATTCCGCTGCATAAAAATGCTTACGCGAAAGCGCCGGTCAAGCTCCTTAAGATAAATAGCAAAGTCAATATCCAGATTCTGCCGGAAATACTCCCGCTGCTGCGGGGTAGTAATATCCTCAACCGCTTTATTGACCTCATCAAGAGTCAGCTGGGTATCGGAAACCGCGATCAACTTATTGGCCACGCGGACCGTCGGGTATCCGCCGGCACGATAAAAAATGTCCGAGCCTTCCCGCATAATCATTTCTTTTAATAATTCTTTAATGGTCATAACCTGCCTCCGCTGGTAGTTCTCAAGGATATAGGGATTAATTATACCATCAACTGGCGGATTTGTCTTTCCAATTCTAGGAGTTTACGTTTAAGCTTTTTCCCCCGGGAATATCCCCCCAGATCACCGCCGGATGACACTACGCGATGACAAGGAATGATTAAAACATAGGGATTACGCTTAAGCGCCTGGCCGACTGCGCGGTACGCCCGCGGACGGCCGATCTTTTGGGCTACCCAACGATAAGTACGAACTTCCCCCAAGGGAATCTTGAGAACGGCCTTATAGACTTTTTTAGTAAATAGCGTGAGGGATTTATCCATCAGGCAACCTCGTCATTCTGAGCCTGCGCGTATTTCTTCGTGTATGCAGGCGAAGAATCCGCCGGCATCTAAGATCCTTCGCTGCGCCTGGCGGCATACGCGGCTCGCTCAGGATGACTTATATCCGCCCTCCAGCAATTTCTTCCGGCGCAGCAAATGATGATACTTAACCGCAAACCTATGGGCTTCATCACGGATATACCGGATAAGCTGCAACGCCCCGGAATCTGATGCTAACTTAAGCGGCTGGCCGCGATCCGCGAGATAAACCCGCTCGTGCTCTTTGGCAAGACCGATAACACAAACATTGATTCCTAATGCGCGCAGTTCACCGCGGGCCGCGGCCAAATGCCCTTTTCCGCCGTCAACCAGTATCAAATCAGGCAAAGTCAACCTTTCGGCCAGGACCCGAGTATAGCGCCGCCGCACCGCTTCCCGCAGCATCGCATAGTCATCAACTCGGCTTATAGTCTTAATCTTGAATCTGCGGTAATGATTCTTATCCGGCCGGCCCTTATAAAAAGACACCATTGCAGCGGCAGCCTGCTGTCCGGACAAATTAGAAACATCAAAAGCCTCGATCCGTTCCGGGGGATTAATCAATCCCAGCGCGTCCTTGAGCGCGTGGATCTGCTCTTCGGGAGGCCGATATTCATGACGCAGGCTGGCCAAGGCAAGAATCTTATCCCGCAATACAGCTGCCTGCTCAAAACGCTTCTCCCCTGCCAGACGATGCATAGCGCCGCTTAAATTCCGGATCAGGGCTTCAGTTTTACCCTCTAGAATCATAATGATATTTTTGACGGTGCGGCCATACTCGGATTGAGTAATCTTGCCGATACACGGGGCAGGAGATAATCCGATCCGGTAATACATGCAGGCCTGACGGGGAAGCTTGCGGCAGGAGCGAAAAGGGAAATGGCGACGGATAGTCTGGAGAGCCTCGCGGAGTAACCCGGCGTTCACATAAGGCCCAAAATAACGCGCTCCGTCAGCTTCCTTTTTACGCGTCACACAAATCAACGGAAAGGCCTCCCGGGTAATCTTGACCAAAGGAAAACTTTTATCGTCGCGTAACGAGATATTATATTTAGGCTTATATTGATGAATAAGGCTGGCTTCTAAGAGTAAAGCAAAACCTTCGGACGCGGTCAGGCGATATTCGATATCCGCAACCCGGCTCATAAGGGCCATGGTCTTGGCCGCCAAATCCCGGCCCAGATAACTAACTACCCTTTTCTTGAGCGATTTGGCCTTGCCCACATAGACGACAGCGCCCTGCGCGTCTTTCATAATGTAGACGCCGGGGTGATCGGGCAGCGCGGTAATTTGTTCTTTTAAGCTAACACTCATAATATAATAAAGAATGGTCGGTTAAATTCAAATGACAAAGCACAAATTCCAAAATAAGCACAAATGACAAATATCAAATGACAAAAATTGGTAATTTTAATTTGGACCTTGTTTTGGTATTTGAATTTTGTCATTTGGATTTATTCCGAACCCACCCCCACAACTGCCTCATCTCCGGCACCCTTAGCGCCCAGGAGAATAAGGTATACGCTAGAATACCCACTACTAAACTAAGACCCAAACCCATATAGGTAACCACGGATGCGCCCCTATAGCGTACGAACGCAGCCAGGACCACGCCCATACCCAGGCTGGCACAACCTATGCGCGCCGCAGAAACCATTATCGCGCGTGTCCCAAAGTCGCCGATCTTGCGTTTCAAGGCCGCGAACAGCATTAGAGAAGTTACGGCCCCGGATAGGGAAGTAGCTAAAGCAATCCCCCCCAGACGCAGCCAAAACATCAATAGGAGATTTAAAACAATATTCATCCCCAGGGCTGCTGCCGCAATCTTAGCCGGGGTAACCGTATCTTTAAGGGCGAAGAAACCAGACTGCAGAATCCGGGTTACCCCGTAAGCCGCCAGGCCAAAGCTATAGAAGAACAAAGCAGCCGCGGTCAGATTCGCGGCATAGAAGTCGAAATTACGGGCCAGAAAAAGGACCGCGATAATCGGACGGGCCAGAACCAACAACCCTACTGTTGCCGGCGCCATCACAAAGATAGTCGCCCGCAGCCCCCAAGAGATGGTTTGTTTTAATTGTCCGTAATCGGCTTCCATTGATTGCCGGGAAAGCGTCGGAAGAATCGCCTGGGAAAGGGCAGTCGAGAATATCCCCAGAGGGAATTGGACTAAACGATAAGCAAAATATAACGCCGCCACTCCCCCCTCGCCGACTATCCAGGCCAAAGACCCGAACATCGTATCGACAAAATTGTTCAACTGATATATACCGGAGCTGGCCACCCGCGGCAGCATCAGCCGGCCGATTTGCGCTAAGATCGGATGGCGCCAATCCCGGATCCTCCTTAAGCGAAATCCCTTGCGGTACAATACCGGCACCTGGATGGCCACCTGCATTAGTCCGCCGATCAAAACACCTGAGGCCAATCCGGTAACCCCTTCGCCAAGAAACATGGCACATAAAATTATGGAAATATTCAGCAGGCAAGGCGCAAATGCGGGGATAGAAAAATGCTTCAGGGAGTTCAAAATACCCATGGCGTATGCGGCCAGGCTAACCAATACAATATAGGGAAAGATCACCTGGGTTAAACGTACGGTAATCTCCAGCTTTTCCGGCGAGGCCGCAAAACCCGGGGCAATCAAGCGCACGATCACAGGCGCCGCGATAACTCCCAGGCAGGCCAGGGACACCAGCGCAATCAAAAATACCTGCAGGACAATATTAGCCGCCTCCCAGAACTCTTCCTTGGAACGCGAAAGGTGATACTCGCTAAAAACCGGGACCAAGGCCGAATTAACCGCTCCTTCAGCCACAAAATCCCGTAAAAGGTTGGGGATTTTAAAAGCCACCACAAAAGCCTGGGCATAGATATACACCCCGAAATAACGGGCAATCACGATATCGCGGATCAAACCCAGAAAACGGGAGGCCAATGTCGCAGCGGCGATAATTGAGGCGGATTTAAAGACGGATTTGTTTATTGACATTGGGCTAAAATTATGGTATATATTGAGTCTGTATAAAAAAGCGCTAACCCAAAAGGAGATTGATTTTTATGCCTAGAAGACGAACTTCTCTTAAATCAAACCGTAAAAGTATAAAAAGAAAAGCTCATAATTTGAAGATAACCCAAGCCCTTAAGCGCGCGATCAAAAAATTTAACGCTTTAATCGCCGACAAGAAGGCCGCCGAAGCCGCAACCCTTATCCAGAGCATCTATTCTCAGCTGGACAAGGCGGCTAAAAAGCAGATCCTTCACCAGCAGACAGCCAACCGCAAAAAATCCCGCTTAACGTTATTGCTTCGCAAGTCCGCATAACGTAACCGCTAGTCTTTCCAGCGCGAAATCCGCCCTGATTCTGCCGGTTTTAATTTGGTTATCGCAGGCAATCAACAATGCCAGCTGCTTACGGGCGGCTTGCGGATTAACGGAGAACTCCTTCTCTAAGGCAAAACGCAATCCGCCCAATATCCGCTCGGGCTTCTCTCCGCCGCGCAAAAGCTCATTTAATAACTTCAATGCCGCATCGGCGCGCCGAGACTGGATTTGACGAT
>JBFZAQ010000037.1:0-6730 GCA_041308885.1 Candidatus Omnitrophota bacterium
ATATCTTTTACCGGCTTACAGGTGGGTATTATCACCGACACCAGTCATACCCGGGCCAGGATTATTAGAATAAATACCAAGAAAATCAAAGAGGAGTTAAAAAAAGGCCGCATTGTCATCGTTGCGGGGTTTCAGGGGACAACTCTGGCCAATGATATTACCACCCTTGGCCGCGGAGGCTCGGATCTGACCGCGGTGGCCCTGGCAAAGGAATTAAAAGCCGACCAATGCGAAATTTATACCGATGTCGACGGAGTCTATACTGCCGATCCGCGTATTGAACCGAAGGCTAAGAAGATTGAGGCAATTACTTATGACGAAATGCTGGAGATGGCTTCGCTTGGCGCTCAGGTTATGCAGGCCCGTTCCATAGAAGTGGGCAAGAAGTTCGATGTCCCGATACATGTGCGTTCGTCATTTAATCATAATCCGGGGACTCTGATTATTAAGGAGGTCAAAAGAATGGAAGATGTCCTGGTAAGCGGCGTTACCTTAAATAAAAATGAGGCTAAACTGACCGTATGCAATGTTCCCGATAAACCGGGAGTCGCGGCTATGCTGTTTAAAAAATTGGCTGACGCGGGGATCAGCGTGGATATGATCGTTCAGAATGTCAGTCATTTACGTCAAACCGATATCTCTTTTACCGTAGCTAAGGCTAGCCTGGTTAAAGCCGTGAAACATGCCGGCGCGGTAGTCAAGCAGATTGGAGCCGGCGATGTGCTTAAGGATAAAGGTATTGCCCGCGTTTCAATTGTCGGCGTGGGGATGAAATCCCATCACGGCGTGGCCGCGACGATGTTTGAGACTCTGGCCAAGAATAAGATCAATATCGAGATGATCTCGACATCGGATATCAGTATTTCTTGTATTATTAAAAAGAAGAATTCCGAGCAGGCCGTGCGGGCGCTGCACGATAAGTTCGGGTTGGCTAAATAATCGGCATGAGGAGAGATTATGAAGCAAATTTTCGTCTATGACACAACTTTACGCGACGGTTCTCAGGGCGAGGGGATTTCTTATTCGGTAACCGACAAAATCCGCATTGCCCGGGAATTGGATAGGCTGGGGATTCAATATATCGAGGGCGGCTGGCCGGGGTCCAATCCCAAGGATATGGAGGTCTTCTTAAAGCTGGCTAAAAAGAAGCTGGTATCTTCCAAGCTTGTAGCATTCGGCTCTACTTGTCGAGCCAACACTAAAGCTGCGGATGATAGTAATCTTAAGGCCTTAGTCAAATCGCGAGCTTCTCACGTCACGATATTCGGAAAAACCTGGGATCTGCATGTCCGAGATGTGCTGAAGACTACTCTGGACGAGAATTTGCGGATGATTAGCGATTCGGTAAGTTTCCTGGTCGCTCAAGGCTTAACCGTGCTCTATGACGCCGAGCATTTCTTTGACGCCCATAGCGCGAACCCCGATTACAGCAGGCAATGCCTGATGGCCGCGCAGAAAGCCGGCGCTTCGGCGATTGTCTTATGCGATACTAACGGGGGGGCTCTCACTTCGCAAGTAGCCAGAGTGGTCAGTGATTTACGCCGGGATATCTCGGGCTGGCTGGGCATTCATTGCCATAACGATAGCGGCCTGGCCGTGGCTAATTCGCTGGCGGCCATTGAATCCGGAGCGGATATGGTCCAAGGCACCATTAACGGTTATGGCGAACGCTGCGGAAATGCGGACTTAATTCCGATTATCGCGAATATCGCGCTCAAGTTAAAATTGCAATGTTTACCTCTGGATAAGTTAAAAGATCTGACTAAGGTTTCTCATTTTATCAGCGAAGTCAGCAACATGAGACAGCGCAGCGATCAGCCATTTGTCGGAGATTCAGCTTTTGCCCATAAGGGCGGCGTGCATATTAACGCAGTAATGAAAAATCCGCAAACCTACGAACATATCGATCCGGGGTTAGTGGGCAACCGCCGGCGTATATTAGTATCGGAATTGGGCGGGAAGACCGGGATTCTTTTGCGGGCTAAGGATATGGAGCTAGATTTGACCAAAGATGACCCCCAGACTAAGAAAATCCTGGCCCTGATGCAAAATCTGGAAAATAAGGGTTATCATTTTGAAGCGGCCGAGGCCTCATTTCAGCTCTTAATAAAGAAGGCGTTAAAAAAATATACTAAGTTTTTCGAGTTGGAAGGATTTAAAGTGGTTGTCGAGAAGTCTGAGCATAAGAAGGTAACTTGCGAGGCCGTAATTAAGCTTAAGGTAAAGGGAGTTAAAGAGCATACCGCGGCTGAAGGCGACGGCCCGGTTAATGCGCTGGACAACGCCTTACGCAAAGCGCTTAAGGATTTTTATCCGACGCTTTCCCGGATGCGTTTGTCGGATTTCAAGGTTCGGGTCCTTGATGAGAAAAACGGCACTGCCGCTAAGGTGCGCGTACTTATTCAATCTCAGGATGAATTAGATACTTGGAATACTATCGGCGTATCCGAGAACATTATCGAGGCTTCCTGGCAGGCGTTAGTCGATAGCGTGGAATATAAACTACTCAAAGATAAGGTTGCTGATGAATGAAATACCTCCCCGGTATAACCCCAAAGACGCCGAGGATAAGTGGTATGCCTATTGGGAAAGCAAGAATTTATTCGCTGCCGGCGCAAATCCCGCGAAAAAGCCTTTCTGTATAGTTATTCCCCCTCCGAATGTAACCGGTATCTTGCATATGGGCCATGCCTTGAATAATACTATTCAAGATATCCTTATCCGTTATAACCGGCTTAAAGGCCAAGAAGCGCTCTGGATGCCCGGGACCGATCACGCGGGAATTGCCACTCAAAATGTGGTCGAGAAAACTCTGGCTCGCGAAGGAAAAAGACGTCAAGACTTAGGCCGGGAGGCTTTTGTGGAGCGGGTTTGGAATTGGAAAGAGCAATACGGCTCGACAATTATCAGGCAGTTAAAGAAACTGGGGGCCTCCTGCGATTGGCAGCGGACCCGTTTTACCATGGATGCCGATTATTCCGCCGCAGTTACGGAGGTTTTTGTCCGCCTGTATGATAAAGGATTGATTTACCGGGGAAGTTACATTATTAATTGGTGTCCGCGTTGTCAAACTGCGCTTTCCGATGAAGAGGCAGCTCACCGGCAGTTAAACAGCAATTTATATTATTTGCGGTATCCTTTAGTTGACTCGCCGGATCATATCGTGGTCGCCACCACTCGTCCCGAAACCATGCTGGGAGATACGGCTGTGGCGGTTAATCCTAAGGATAAGCGCTATAAGAAGCTGATCGGCAAAGATCTGAATCTCCCCTTGGTTAATCGCAAGATTAAGATCATTGCCGATAGCATGGTTGATCCTAAATTTGGCACCGGCTGTGTCAAAGTTACCCCTGCCCATGATCCTAACGACTATCTGATGGGGAAAAAGCACGGCCTGGAGTTTATTAACGTCATGAATCCGGACGGCTCGATGAATGAGGCGGCCGGCAATTATAAAGGTTTGGATCGGTTCGCAGCCCGGGAAGTTATACTTGAAGATTTGCGGCAAAAAGGCTTACTCGAGAAAATTGATCCCCATGTTTTATCCGTGGGGCACTGTTACCGCTGCCACACGATTGTCGAGCCTTATTTATCTAAGCAGTGGTTTGTGAGAATGAAACCCCTGGCTCATCCGGCGATCGCGGCGGTAAAAAAAGGAGAGATCACCTTTTATCCGGCGCGCTGGAAGAAGGTTTACCTTAATTGGATGGAGAACATCCAGGATTGGTGTATTTCGCGCCAGATTTGGTGGGGGCACCGTCTGCCTGTTTATTACTGCCGGGCTTGTCAGAAACAGGCAAGCGAGTCAATGGTCAATGGTCAATGGTCAATAGATAAAGAAACTACGGATGCACAAGGCGTAATCGTATCTCAAGTAAAGCCGGAAAAGTGCCCGGGGTGCGGGTCGACGGATATTTATCAGGATGAAGATGTTTTAGACACCTGGTTTTCATCCTGGCTTTGGCCGTTTGCTACATTTTACTGGCCTAATTTCAGGGGACAGGGGACAGGGGACAGGGGACAGGGATCGCTGAATGAATCCCGAGAGGAAAAAGACCTCAAATATTTTTATCCGACTTCAACGCTAGTAACCGCTCCGGAGATTATTTTTTTCTGGGTGGCGCGGATGATCATGGCCGGTTTCGAATTTATGGGCGGTATACCTTTTAAGGATGTCTACATTCATGGGACGGTACGCGACACCGAAGGCAAGAAGATGTCGAAATCGTTAGGTAATATTATTGATCCGCTGGAGATCATTAGCGACTACGGTACCGATGCCTTGCGTTTCAGCCTCATCTCGATAACCGCGCAAGGCCAAGACGTTTTCTTATCCAAGGAGCGCTTCGAGCAGGGGAGAAATTTTGCCAATAAAATTTGGAACGCCTCACGCTTTATCTTAATGAATATTGAGCCTAAATTCGTGCCGCGGGACTTGTGCGTCTTTTTTGCCAAAGAGGAGCTATCCCTGATTAATCGTTGGATTTTAAGCCGATTTTATTCGGTCTTACGCGATGTGGAAAAATCTTTGGCCGCGTATAGGTTTAACGAAGCTGCGACAATGCTCTATACATTTTTCTGGCATGAATTCTGTGATTGGTACTTAGAGTTGATCAAACAAGACATCAAGCATCCTCATAACCAGCTGGTCATGTATAAAATTTTGGAGAAATATATCCGGGCCTTGCATCCCTTTATGCCTTTTATTACCGAGGAGATTTGGCAGAGGTTGCGGGAATGTGTCGAAGGCGATAAATTGGAGGGTGTCAAGGTGTCAGGGTGTCAAAGTGTCAAGGTGTCAGAGTGTCAGAGTGTCATGGAGCAGGCTTGGCCGCATATCCAGGATCAGATCATTGATAAAAAGGCGGAAAAAGATGCCCAGGCTATCTTTGAGACTATTACCCTTATTCGTAATTTACGCAGCTCTTTAGATATCGCCCCTGATCAGAAAGTTAACGTGTCGATATTCCCCCGCCTAAAGAGCAAGAGGGCGCTATTAGAACAAAATGAGCGGATCTTTAAAAATATGGCTAAGTTGGATTCTCTGATGCTTTTGCCGGTTAATACCCGGCCGCCGGCAACCATAAGCGCGGTAAACGCGGATTTTGACGTTTATCTGCACTTTAGCGGATTGTTAGACGCCGGGGAGGAGCGCCGGAAGATCAGCCTGAGGATCGCCGAGATCAAGAAATATTTACTCTCTAAAGAACAACGCTTAAAAAATCAGGAATTTGTCAACAAGGCTCCTAAGGAGATAGTGGAGAAAGAACTGGCCGGCCTTGCAGAATACAAGCTTACGCTTAGCCGCTTGGAGAAGATGCAGCATGAATTGCAATGAGTTGGATTTGCAAGCGATCATTAACCGCGCCCTTAAAGAAGATATCGGGCTTCAAGATGTAACCACGCGCGCGTTAGTCGCCAAGTCGCGCAAAGCCCGCGCGGTACTATTGGCGAAGGAGAAATTTATCGTCTGCGGTTTAGGCGTGGCCGCCTGCGTGTTTAAAACCTGCGATCCCGGATTAGTTTGTAAGCCGCAAGTCAAAGAAGGCGGGCAAGTAAAAAAGGGTGAAGTCTTAGCTACTTTAGCCGGTTCAGCATCCGGCATATTGAGCGCGGAGCGGGTTGGGCTTAACTTTTTGACTTTATTATCGGGAATTTCGACCAATACGCGCCGTTACGTAAATGCCGTTCGGCCGTACCAGGTCAAGATTTTGGATACGCGTAAGACTATCCCCGGGCTGCGCCAGCTGCAAAAATACGCCGTGCGTATCGGAGGAGGATTTAATCACCGCTCTAGTCTCGAGGAAATGGTTTTAATTAAAGACAACCATTTGCAGACTGTCTTAAAGAGAATCCGCAAAGGCTCATCTCTCGCGAATTTAGTTAGAGAAACTCGGCAAAAAATACCAGAGAGTGTAAAGTTGGAAATTGAAGTTGATACCCTGCAGCAATTTAAGGATGCCTTACTCGGATTCCCAGATATTATTTTGTTAGATAATATGCCGGTTTCCGATATAAAAAAAGCCGTCGAATTAAAAAACCGCTCACAACTCACAACTCATAACTCACAACTAAAGCTTGAGGCGTCCGGCGGGATTACTCTTTCCAACATCAAGGCCGTGGCGGCTACCGGCGTGGATAGGATATCCGTCGGCGCTCTTACCCACGAGATCAAGTCCGTAGATATCAGTCTCGAGATCATGTAATCCGGCAATGGAACAGTTCCAGCTAGTTTCCCGATTCAAACCCTGCGGTGATCAGCCTAAGGCAATTCAAGAGTTAACGGCCTCAATTTCCGGCGGGCAGAGATTCCAGACTCTTTTGGGGGTAACCGGATCGGGAAAGACCTATACTTTGGCTAATGTAATATCCCGGCTTAACCTGCCGACATTAGTAATTTCCCATAATAAAACCTTAGCCGCTCAACTGTACAGTGAATTTAAAGAGTTTTTTCCCCGTAACGCGGTTGAATATTTCGTCAGCTATTACGATTACTATCAGCCGGAAGCCTATATCCCCCAAACCGATACCTATATAGAGAAAGACGCCTCAATAAACGACCGCCTGGATCGATTACGCTTGTCCTCCACCACATCGTTAATGAGCCGGCGCGATGTGATCGTGGTGGCTTCGGTTTCCTGTATCTATAATCTCGGCAGCCCCCGGGATTATCAAGATATGTTGATATTCATACGCCAAGGCCGGCAGATCAGCCGGGACCAGCTGATCA
>JBFZAQ010000038.1:0-2914 GCA_041308885.1 Candidatus Omnitrophota bacterium
CAGCTGCTTAAACCATCTTCTATTCTCACTACGCTGGTACTCAGTCATCATTTATTCCTAAGATAACCCCTGGCGGACCAGATATCCAAAAGCGCTCAAACAGGCTTTAGAACCCTCGCCGGCGGCAATAATAATTTGTTTTTCCGGGACATCGGTCACGTCCCCGGCGGCAAAAATACCCTCAACCGCTGTTTCATTGCGGGAATTGACCATGATTTCGCCCAGTTCGTTTTTGGCTACGATCTTAGCCATATCCGAATTCGGCAAAAGCCCGATTTCTACAAATACCCCCCGGACCGCTAAAGCCTCCTGAACATTATTACGCAGAATAGTTATCCCCTCCACAAACGCCCCTCCGGTTACCGCGATGACTCGAGAATCATGATAAGTAATTACATTCCCGGCCTGCTCAAGCCGCTGCTGCATGATCGGGTCGCCGGAAAACCGGGCGCTTATATTTATTACATATACCTGCCGGGCAATCCGGGATAACTGAATTGCCGCATCTAGCGCCGAGTTCCCCCCGCCGATTACGGCAACGTCCTTGGCGCTAAAAAGGGGCCCATCGCAGGTCGCGCAATAAGTCAAACCCTTATTCTTGAATTCTTTTTCTCCGGGGACATTCATTTCCCGCGAACGTTTCCCCGAAGCAATGATGACGGCTTTAGCCTGATACTGCCCTTTGGCGGTTTTAACCGTGATTACCGGACCGGATTTGGATATATCCACGACCGCTTCGCCCTCTTTAAGGTCAATGGCGAATTTACGCATATGCACTTCAAACTTAGCCGCCAGCTCCGGACCGGTTACGAATTGATATCCGGTATAATTCTCAATATCGCCGCTCCAGGCAGCCTGTCCTCCGATATCCCGGGAAATAACCAGAAAGCTTATCTTCTTTCGCGCCGCATAAACTGCGGCAGTAATTCCCGCCGGCCCTGCTCCGATGATAATCAAGTCGTACGCACTATTCGTCATAAAGTCTCAATAATCTCATTACGCAGTTTTGTGTAATGTTAAATGTGTAATGTGTAATACGGGTGGAATGAATTATTGTGTAATGTAAAAAGTTAATTTATTAAATTTTCCATTACACATTTTTTTTCATTACACCAGCGTTACACATAAAACATTACACATTCCACAAACCGAAACTTACGATAATTGGAGCGCTTGGGCAATTCTGGCTTTATCAAACCCGATAATCACTTCTCCCTCAATATCCAACACCGGGACCCCCATCTGCCCGCTTTTACTGATCATCTCTTGGGCTTTAGATTGATCGCGGGAAACGTCAAAATCCTGATAAATAATATTATTATCTTTCAGAAATTGTTTGGCCCTTAAGCAATAAGGGCAGGTCGGGGTGCTATATACTGCCACCATCTTGGACATTCTGTCCTCCTTGTAAAATATGGGCCGGGGTCATATTCACGACCTCTTCGACTTCAACCATCAACATATACTTAGGCCTAGGCAATAGGGCTTCGGGATGTTTCGGGTGGCCTTTTTGTCCGCTTATATTCTTGATCACTCTTTGGGTCAGACGCCTGGTAATCATTTCTTCCCAGGCCTTCAAGATCGGCGCCTCAAGGGTAGCAAACGGCAATATCCGGGCCTTGCCCTTTAGACAATAGCCTTTAAATTTATGTTCATCAACCGCGCAAATGCCGACCCGAGGATTACGCTGAAGATTTTTATAGGTCTTGCCCAGATATAAATCCAAGAGGTAAACTTGACCATCCGCATTTATATCAATAATCCCTTTGCAGGAATTATGCGGGGTTGTGTCCGCGTCCACAGTCGCGATAATAGCATAGCTCTGATTCTTGAAGAAACGGATTATTTCGGATGTAAGAGGTATCATAAAAAATTACCCTTCTACGCTTTCTCAAACATATCCTTGCCCACCCCGCACTCGGGACAGACCCAAGTATCGGGAAGTTTTTCAAAGGGTGTTCCGGGTTTAATCCCGCCTGCCGGATCTCCCGCTGCCGGATCATAGATATAACCGCAAACAGTACAACGATACTTGTCCATTATCCCCTCCTATTGCGATTTAATAATCTTGGCGAAAGCCTGGGCCCAGGCAACCGCCGCGCTTAACTCTTTCTCGCTGGGCACATACTGTACCGAAAATGACGGTTGGGCCAAAGCTACTCCGGCCTGTTGTAAAACACCTTCAATCTCTTTAGTCGCTCCGCCGGCCCAGCCGTATGATCCGAATACCGCGGCCAAACGATTCTTGGGTTTAAGCCCCTTAAAAAACTCCAAAAATCCGGCTAAGGTCGGAAGCATATCGTTATCATGAGTCGAGGAACCGAATAAATAACCTCGGGCATCCAGCATTTCCTTAATAATCTCGCTGGTGTCCGACTGGGCGATATCGAACAATTTCACTTCTATCCCGGCAGCAACCAAGGCCTTGACTATCGCCCGGGCCAAAGCTTGCGTTGACCCCCACATGGTTTCATAAACACACACCACTTTAGGGACAGTCTCATTCCTGGCCCACTGCAGATAGGCGTTAATAATCTTGGCCGGGTCTCTACGCCAGATAATACCGTGGCTGGGCGCGATCATCTCCGGCGCCAATTTCAATCTCTGAATTTCATCAATCTTCTTCAGTACTAAGGCGCTAAAAGGCCAGAGGATATTGCCGTAATATTTGGCGGCCTCGTCCATAAGCACGCAAGGATCAACCTCATCATCAAAGCGCGCGCTGGTTGCTAAGTGCTGGCCGAAGGCGTCATTGGGAAAAAGAATTTTCTCCTCCGGGCAATAAGTAAACATACTATCCGGCCAATGCAGCATCGGCGCTTCAATAAAGGCAAGCGTGCGCGTTACCAATTTAAGCGTGTCCCCGGTATTAACTACCTGAAAATCCCAATTGCCGTAGTAATGTTTATACAGA
>JBFZAQ010000039.1:0-4500 GCA_041308885.1 Candidatus Omnitrophota bacterium
CATGCTCATCATATTCGACCCGCCCTTTAACCAATGCCAGATACGTGCGCTTAATACTATGAGCGGCAAACTGTTTAGCCAGATCCAGGTGGCTCTCGTTATTCTTGGCAATCACCAATAGCCCGGAAGTTTCTTTGTCTAAACGATGAACTATCCCCGGACGCAAAGGATTAACAGTGGAGATAGTTTTAAAGCGGTGCAAAAGACCGTTGACTAAGGTATGGGCGGCATTACCGGGGGCCGGATGAACTACCAGGCCGGCCGGCTTATTGATTACCGCCAAATCATCATCTTCATAGACCACTTCAAAAACGATATCTTCCGACTCGACTGCGGCTGTGGTCTTCGGCTCAAAGCCAAGATGCACAATATCTTCGGCCTTCATTTTATAATGCGCGCTAACCGCCATGACGCCATTGATAGTTACTAATCCATCGGCAATAAATTTTTGCACGGTAGTGCGCGACACAGCCGCGCCCTGAACAGTAAGATAGGCCAACAAAAAAACATCCAGGCGCTTTTTAACTGCCTCACCGCTTACGGTCATCGTGAAATCCGGCATAATGTGTCTTTAGAACAGTTGAGTCTTCTGAATCCGAATAGTTGCGATCACCGCCGCAATGAACATAACCAAACTCAATAGCTGAAAAAGAGTTAACCCCGCGAAGATTACGGCATTGTCGGCGCGAAAAAACTCAATAATGAATCTCTTGGTTGAATAGAGCATTAAATACCCGCAAAATACCAGGCCTGTGCGGTGGGGCCGCTGCTGCGCCCAACGTAAAATAATAAAAATCGCCAACAACCCGACCGTCGAATATGCCTGCGTAGGGATTAAAACCGCATTATGCACGGGGAAAAAAATTCCCGCCTTCGACGGCTTTCCGTAACAACATCCATTCAATAAACAGCCGATGCGGCCGATTGCCTGGCCGAGAGCAACGAAAGGCACGATAAAATCGAGGACTTCCAGAAGGCGTTTACGTTTTTTATGCAGATATACCAAAGCCGTAATGATAGCCGCCAGCAATCCGCCGTACCAGGCCAGGCCGCCTTTTTGAATTAACACTATATCTTGAGGATGGCGGATATAATGCGCGGCGTGCTCAATAACATAAAAGAGGCGCGCCCCCAGTACTCCCGCAATAAAAACCGTAAACGCGAAGTTAAAGACAAATGCCTCGTCCAGATTGATCCGGCGCGCGTAACGCGCGGCCAGAAAAACCGCAACAAAAAAAGCCAAAGCCAGCATAAGCCCAAAGGCATAAATAGTCAACGGCCCAACGCTGCAAATTACAGGATGCATCTTTAACGCTCCTTAACAAATAAAAGGCGCCAACCTAAAATAACCGCCCCAACGGTAATCGCGCTATCGGCTAGATTGAATACCGGCCAAACGCGAAAATCCAGGAAATCAACCACATACCCCAAACGAACTCGATCGATAAGATTTCCGCAAGCCCCGGCTAAGATCAACAACAATGCGATCCGCTCGCTTAAAGCGCGCTTGCGGTCTTCTTTTTTAAGGTAACGATATATAAAAACGACGGCGATCAACGAAGTAATAATGAATAACGGGACATTATTCTTAAGGATCCCGAATGCCGCGCCGCGATTATGTACCAGGCTTAAATAGAATATCCCCTTAATTACCGTAAAGGACGAATGGAGGGTGAGATATTTAGCGACAAGATACTTGGAAAGCTGGTCAGTTACCAGAATCAAAAAAACGACAGCATAGCCCATCCGGAAAAAATCTGCGGGTTATCTTTTTTCTTTTTTTTCCTGGCACTTAATACAAAGGCGGGCGTAAGGAATAACTTTTAACCGCGTCTTGGTAATCAGCACCTTGCAATCTTCACAGACGCCGAAAGACCCGTCGTCTATCTTCTTAACCGCGTCATCAAGCTCATAGAGGAGCTCACGGTCGCTGGAGGCCAGCCCCAAAGAAAACTCCCGATCATAGGTATCGGTAGCCACATCTGCCATATGATAAGTATAACCTGAAATGTCTCCGGAGGCGTCTTTCTGAGATTTCTTCAGAGTATCCTCCGATATATGCTTAATCGCATCCAAAATCTCATCTTTCCTCTTCAGGATCAACTTCTTGAATTCAATTAGGTCTTTCTTGGTATATTTCTTTTTCAATCTCGGTTCCCCCTTCTAGCGGTTTCACGCTTGATTGAATTCAAACGCTACGCCGTTAATGTGGCTATACAGGCGGCGCAAAGTTCCGGGTGCCGCGTGTCGGTACCCACGGCATGCGAATAATTCCAGCAACGCTGACACTTCTGCCCGTCGGCTTTGGCAACTTTGATCCCGATATCCGTATAGGCGCTACTGACCGCTGCTGCGCTATCCGGCAGTTCCTGCTTGAGGACAGACACCTGGGAAACCTTGAAAATCTCCAACAGGTCAGCCCGCAAGCTGTCTAGATATGTATAACGATTTTGATTGTTTGTCAATAAATATATTTGGGCGTCAAATGAACTTCCGATGGCGCCCTCACTGCGCAGCGCTTCGAGGGCCTTGGCGATATCCGGTATCAAATCAAACACTACATCTAAATGCTGCCCGCTATCCTCTTCTCCCCGGGCTTGTTGCTGCGAAAAAACAGGATTAACGATGGGCCAGTCGGACAGATGCACGCTGTCCGGACGCGGCATTTTAACGCTGAGAGGTAAGTGCTGCCACATCTCATCCGCGGTAAAGCTTAAAATCGGAGCCAGCAGCCTCACTAGAACCTGCAAAATTTCATAAAGCGCGGTCTGCGCCGCCCTGCGCTCAGCCGAAGCCGAACCGCAAGTATACAGTCGGCCTTTAACCATATCCAAATAGTACATCGAAAGCGGCTCGTTACAAAAGTCATAGGTAAGCTTATAAGCTTTATAAAACTCAAAGTGCTCATAGGCATCGGTAACTGCCCGAATCAACTCCTGCAGGCGGGACAATATCCAGGCGTCGATCTTTTTCAACCCGCCTACAGCCAAACAATCAGTATCGGGATTAAAATCATACAGATTGCTGAGTATAAATCGCGCGGTATTACGGATCTTACGATATGCCTCGGCTAAACGCTTGAGTATCTCGGATGATATACGAATATCTTCATTGTAATCGCTGGAGGCCACCCACAGCCGCAGCAAGTCCGCCCCATACTCCTTAATAATATCAAAAGGCGAAATTACATTCCCGAGAGATTTGGACATCTTGCGGCCTTCGGCGTCAACTACGAAACCGTGAGTCAAAACTGTGGCAAATGGCGCGGCGCCGTCGATACACAACGCCGGGATAAGCGACGATTGGAACCAGCCTCGATGCTGATCCGACCCTTCAAGATACAGATTAGCAGGAAAATTCAAGGCCGCGCGTTTCTTTAAAACTGCCTGGCTGCTGACTCCTGAGTCAAACCAAACATCCAGAATATCGTTACCCTTGACAAAACGATTCGACCGGCAACCCGGACAGGTAAAGCCTTCCGGTAAGAAATCTTTTATCTCCCGGCTAAACCAGCTATCCGTACCTTCTTGAGCCGCGGTCCGGGCAAAGTTCTCAATTACAGCCGGATCCAAAAATTCTTCTTGGCAACCAACGCAGATAACCGACGGAATCGGAACGCCCCAATACCGCTGCCGGGAAAGACACCAATCCGGCCGCGTCTTAACCATCCCGGATATGCGCTCTTTTCCCGCAGCCGGAATCCATTCCACGGAATTCCCGATGACATCCAATAGTCGGGTCCTCAACCCCTCATGATCAATATTGATAAACCATTGTTTGGTTGCCCGAAAGATTACCGCGCTCTTACAACGCCAACAGTGCGGATAGGAATGCTGTAATGCGCCCTGGAACAATAGAGCTCCCTGTCTCTGCAGTTTTTCGATAATCGGCTTATTGGCGCTAAAAACGTGCTGACCGGAAAATTCCCCGACTGTATTATCAAATATGCCTTTGGCATCTACCGGCATGACAATATCCAGCTTATAACGAACTCCGGTCATATAATCCTCATTGCCATGGCCGGGCGCCGTATGCACCAGCCCCGTCCCCTCTTCTTTGGAAACATACTCGGCTAGCACAACCGTGCCACTACGCATTCCAAACGGATGCGTATAATGCAAGCCTTCCAGCTGCCGGCCGCGATATTCCTTAAGGATCTCGAATTCTTTGATTCCGGAATTCTCTAAAACGCGGTCTAAAAGATCCTTGACAATAATCAAATTTCCTTTACCGGTTCTAACGCAGACATAATGAAAGTCGGGATGAACGCTGACAGCCACATTCGCCAGCAGGGTCCAGGGGGTCGTGGTCCAGACAACTAAATAAGTATCGGCAGTAAACCCTTGGGCAGCATCCAATTTAAACTTAACGTAAATAGACGGCGAGGCATGATCCTCATATTCGACTTCCGCTTCAGCCAAAGCAGTCTCACATTTAAAGCACCAGTTAACCGGCTTTAACCCCCGATAAATATAACCTTTATCCGCCAGAGTTTTAAAT
>JBFZAQ010000040.1:0-6273 GCA_041308885.1 Candidatus Omnitrophota bacterium
AGCAGGACCCTCTTAAGGTCAAGGTTCTTGGTTCGATTCCAAGGCGGCTCAAATATTGCTTTTGTTCTGTAGGGACAATATTTGTCTAGGCGAGAGTGGTAAAGTCATCAAGAAAACTTTTCTGCATTTTACGAACATGAATAATTGAGCCAATATCATTTTCTTGTGAAACATGCGCGGGAAGCGCATACCAGCCTATCCGAAATCCCTGCAACGAAACAGAAGCAGGGATTTTTCTTGGGTATTGTTTAATATCAAAAAAGCCTTGTCGCACTAGCGCATAAATTTGATTTTATAAATTTGCTATTCCGATTATAATGTTCTTGGTAGCAAAGTCCGGCTTGATATAGACTAGCAGATTATCCATGACCAGGTTTATATTTGTCGCGTACATTAAGGTTGTTATTTGTATTGTAGCGATAATATTTTTATTCTATCGACTTTATAAAGAAAGATATCCGGGCACTTTAGTTGCAGTTCATAGGACGCCTAAACCCCAACTAACTTTTTTGATTATTGTTGCGGTTATATCGGTATCAGCTTATTTTAATTGTTTCCAGTTTAGAATCGGGCCGGATGGCAAGAGGCACTTTGTTAATTATTTTGAGTTTATAATTCATTATCTTGGGTCGAAGTATTCCCCGGAGTTAGGTTATTTTAATATTTATAACGCTATGGTAGTTGCCGATGCCGAAACAACCCATTATCTATCCGACGATCAGCAGATTAGGGATCTTAAATCATACCAGTATATATCTAGAAAAGAAATATTAAAACACCGGAAGTATTATAAGTCGCTATTTTCCGCAACGCGTTGGAGGAAATTTAATTATGATATGAAATCGCTCCTTGACCAGGGAGGTGGCGGAGCATTATTAGGCAGAGTATTGATTGATCATGGGTATCATGTCTCGCCGGTTTGGAATGCGTCGGCGCGCATTCTTGCCAGTGCAATCCCTCCGGATAAGGTCATGTTTCTAGCCTTGCTGGATGTTCTTCTGTTGGGGCTAATGTTTTATGTGTTGTTTACTTGTTTCGGTTGGGGGTCTATGCTGGTTGCCGTTATTTTCTTTTCGGTAAATTTTATCTCTTCGTTTTCCTGGATCGGCGGGGCCTTTCTTCGTTACGACTGGCTGGTTGCGCTTATTCTGGCGCTTTGCTTCATCCAGCGCAAAAGATATGTATGGGCTGGCGTAGGTGTTGCCTATGCGTCAATGATTAGGATTTTCCCGCTTATGTTCCTTGCGGGGATCATTGCAAAAGGGACAGATAAGCTCTACAGGAATAAGAAGCTTCCGACCGAATATAGCTGTTTTTTTGCCGCATTTGTTGTAACCTGCCTGCTGTTGTTCGGATATAGCTGTATTAATAGCAAGGCATTCCTAAATTGGGGTGAATTCGCGAAAAAAATAGTTTTTCATAGCGAAACTCTCATGGCCAATAACGTCGGTTTTAAAGTTGTCCTGCTAACTGACCGTTCAATGGCGGATCTCGACTCATTATTTGAAAGATATGGCCAGCCTAGAGAGGATGTTTATAGCAGCCTGACTGACGCCAAGCGGCTTGAGGCGCGCCGGAGATTTTGGGAGTTAACGCTTTATGCGATATGTCTTATGGCTATATTTTTCTTGCTGGTTAGAGTCAAAGATGATACTGAGGCAATGGCTTGGGGTGTTTTTCCCATGTTTATTTTGTTGACACCTACTAATTATTATTTTGTCATACTTATGGCGTTTATAGTAATATTTTATAAGCGTCCGGTGAATCTGCGTAATACATTTTTTTTAGCTCTGCTCTTTTTAATTCAAATTATCAGTTTTTTGAGGCCCGTGAACGAAACACTCCTGCAGATGACTTTCTTTCATAGCTCCTGGTTACTCTTGGAGTATTTACTATTCGTAATTATGGTTGAGATGTATGCATCTTACCGGCAGAAGAAAATAGGATAAGAAAGGTTTCTATTTTTTGAATGTTGCACCTGCGCAAATTTTTTGTTCTTAGCTAGCGACAAGATAAGTCAATCCAAGAAGTTCGTCTATTCCAGCCCGGCCATTCCCTTTAGCAACAAAACATCTTGCCCCTCAGAGCGATGGCGATATAATAGTGTAGTCTGAATAGCCCATCGGGTTTAATACCGGTATTCTAGGTTGGGTCCGTATGAAGATTATTAAAATTATTCTGGTTAATCTTATAGTTTTTCTGGCCTTTCTGTTTCTGTTGGAAGGCGCTATCCGTTTGACTTGGCGCATGAGCCCTTTGCAGGGGGAGATATATAGGGCCAGTGCGAATAAAATATTAAGGTATGAGCTTAAACCGAATCTTAATACCATCTACGAGTCATACGAGGTTGTTACTAACTCGGAGGGTTTTCGGGGCCCTGAGTATGACTTACAGAAACCGGCAGATACCTACCGCGTAGTATTGATCGGCGATTCTGTTTGCTTTGGCAAATACGCGTCCGAGATCACTCTGGCTGTGCGCCTTGAGAAAAAGTTAAGGAGCATCTGTCAGGGGCGGAAATATGAGGTCTTGAATATGGGGGTAGAGGGGTATAATAGTATTCAGGAACTTGAACGTCTGCGGATCACCGGCTTGAAATACCGCCCCGACTTGGTTATCGTTTATTATTGTATGAACGATCCTGATTATCCCGAGTATTATTTTGCCAAGAACCGGCTTAACCGCTATTCAATGCTGGCCAGGTATGTTCAGTACCGCTACAAAAAATTTCTCGTCAAGCGCGACCGCAAGCGCAAGGGGGTGCGCAGCCTCGAGGAGAACTTCCGTTATTTATATAATTCGTCATCCTGGGATTATACCAAAGAAGCCTTGCTTAAGATGGGGGATTTATCGCAGTCGGCCGGTGTCCCGATGGTGCTGTTGATTGCCCCGGAGATGTCGGAGGCGGTTAAGAATTACCGCGAAGGTTATCCGTTCTACTATATTCATGATCAGCTGGCTACCGTCAGACACCCCAATATTCATATAGTGGATCCGGTGCGTGAATATAGCCGGCGGAATGTCAAGAAGGAAGAAATTGTACATTGGGCGTATCCGAATGCGCAGGGTAACGACATTATTATTGACTATCTGTTGCGTGAACTCGGCGCTCACAAAATTAATTTTTGCGATCACATCCCGTAACTTTTTTCTATGAATAAACCTTATGAGCTCTTTGAGCATACCGCCGATATCGGCATAAAAGTCAGCGGCCGGGACCTACCACAGTTATTCACTAATGCCGCTGCGGCCGTGTTCGATATTATGGCCGAAGCCAAGGCACAGCCGGTGGCGGCAACCAAGACCTTTCAGCTCGAACTGGAAACTGATGACCTGGATGAGTTATTCGTAACTTGGCTGAATGAATTGCTTTCGTTATCTTCAGCCAAGGAAGTAATTTTTGCTTCTTTCAATGTCCGCCGGATCGATGAGCGGCATTTATCGGCGGTAGCCGGGGCAGGGGCTGGCGATGACTATGTAATTAAAACCGAGATCAAAGCCGCTACCTACCATGAACTGGCGATTACCAAGGGCGAATCAGGTTGGCAGGCCCGGGTTATTTTAGATGTCTAAGGAACAGGCTATGTCAGAGTGGAGCGGGTCATTAGAGAAGATCGACGATTTTCGCTGGCGTATCCCGAGGTCGTATAAACCCGGTATGCGCGTACCCGGGATTATCTATGCCGATGAGAAATTACTTAAAGATATCGTTCGGGATAAAGCGTTGGAACAAGTAGCCAATGTTGCATTTTTACCCGGTATTATCAACGCTTCTTTGGCCATGCCGGATATTCATTGGGGCTATGGTTTTCCGATCGGCGGAGTGGCGGCCACCGATATCGAAAATGGAGGCGTGGTCTCTCCGGGCGGCGTAGGTTTCGATATTAACTGCCTTTGTGGCAACTCTTATATTCTCAATGAATTGGGGTATAGGATCAAAATAAAAGATTATGAGAATAATTGTGCCAAGCATAACTTAGTTTGTATGGATTTCAATGTTGATTGTCCGCAACATGCATCTATTGCTTTGTTTCTTAAGCAAAGGTCAAACAAACAGTTGTTCTGTGTAATGACGGAAACAAAAAGACAGCTTGAGGCAACGTCGGACCACCCGTTTTACACTAAGAATGGAATGAGGGTATTAAGCGATATTTTTCCTGGAGATGAAGTTGCTGTTTATCCATTCGAAGGGGTGAGTTATCAGGAGCCTGTTGATACTGTAATAGCAGATGTGAAAATAATTAGCGTCTTTTTACACCGATATGGGATCCTTTCGGATACCGCTGTTAGTCAAACAATAGGATTTCTTAATCGGATTGGCATGCTCCCCCTCAAGATGAACTCGTGGCAGCTGCCGTATCTATTAAAGATTATGGGCTATTGTTTCGGGGACGGGGTGTTGTACTTCACCGGCCCGCGTAAACGCGGAATAGCCTGCCTGTACGGCAAGGAAGAGGATTTAAAAACAGCCCAAGCTGATTTATTAAAGATTGGTTTTAAGAGTTCGATATTCTCACGGCCGAGACACCATTGTATTAAGACCCGATACGGCGAGTCTGAATTTGATATGCAGGAATTTTGTTTAAAGGTCTCATCTAGGAGTTTTGCCGTATTGCTGGCGGTTCTTGGCGTGCCCGTAGGTAACAAGTGCCGAAATACCTACGGGTTACCTCCATGGATACGTAAGGCTACGTTATGGCAGAAAAGGTTATTTCTGGCGGGATTATTTGGTGCGGAATTATCATCACCGAAGGTCATGACGGGCCACGATTATAATTTCTACGGCCCGGTCTTATCCATGAATAAGACTACCAATGCTCTCGCGTCGGGCAGAAGATTTCTGAAGGATATAGCACTTCTTCTAAAGGAGTTTGATGTTAATGTGTTAACTATTAGCCAGAGAGAAGAGTATGTCAATAAAACGGGATTAGTTTCCCATAGGTTGAGATTGATTATGTCGGGTAAGACCAGCGACCTTATTAATCTCTACGCGCGTATCGGTTTTGAATATAATAAGAAACGGATGTTTCTGGCCAATGTCGCCTGCGGGTATTTGAGATTAAAAGACTCCGCTTTAAGAGAGAAAAAGGAAGCGGCAGTGTTGGCGCCCCAGCTTTATGCCGCAGGCGGTTGGGATAGAAAATATTTATTTAAGTATTTTATGAACTCGTCATGTATTAGCGAGAGATTTATTCAACGTTCTCTCTATGAGCCTCGCAAGACCAGCCCCCGGTCTTGGACCGATACGCCCGGCTTTGCAGAATATGTTAAAAAATCCACCGCGGGCCTCGGCGACTCAGGTATGGTTTGGGAAACTATTGAAACGATCATTGAGGTTGGCCTTGATGATTATGTTTATGATTTTACCGTCGCGCATAAACATCATAATTTTGTGGCCAATAATTTCGTAGTTTCGAACTGCGGCTTAAGAATGCTTAAAACCAACCTGACCCAGGAAGAGGTCCGCCTAAAGTTGGAAGAATTAGTCTACGCGCTTTTTAATGATGTCCCGGCCGGGGTCGGCTCAAAAGGCGATATTCGGGTCAGCGCGCGGGAGGAAAAAGAGATCCTGATCAAGGGCGCGCAATGGGCCGTCGGTAAGGGCTACGGGACGGAGGATGACTTAGAGTGCACCGAAGAGAGAGGCGCTATCCAGGGCGCTGATCCCGACGCTGTCTCGGACCGGGCCTATGAACGCGGCAAGGCCCAATCCGGCACGCTGGGATCCGGTAATCACTTTTTGGAAGTCCAGGTTATTGATCAGCTTTATGATCGCTACGCCTGTGATTCTTTAGGATTGGATTTGGGGCAGATTACGGTAATGATTCATTCCGGCTCTCGAGGCCTAGGGTACCAGGTTTGCGACGACTACGTTAAGAATATGGTGCATTGTCTGCAAAAGTATAATATTCAAGTTCCTGATCGTCAGTTGGCCTGCGCTCCGGTAGATTCGCCCGAAGGAAAAAATTATTTGGGGGCGATGCGCTGCGCGGCGAATTATGCCTGGGCGAATAGGCAGTGCCTCATGCATTTGACGCGTCAGACTTTTGAGCGGGTGTTCAATAAGTCCTGGCAAAAGATGGGGATGTCGCTTATCTACGACCTGGCCCACAATATCGCTAAGATAGAGACCCATATCGTTAACGGTAAAGAAAAAAAAGTCTGCGTACACCGCAAGGGCGCAACCCGCGCCTTCGGACCCGGGCATCCGGCTGTCCCTGAGAGGTATAAGAAAATCGGCCAGCCGGTGATTATCCCCGGAGACATGGGGAG
>JBFZAQ010000041.1:0-9804 GCA_041308885.1 Candidatus Omnitrophota bacterium
GCTGGGAGGGTGTTTTATCTTCTCGGAGCGCCATAGGTAAAACCGAGCGGTTTTCTACTGTTTCCTTCCAGAGTAAGAATGCCGCTACTGTAGCCGGGCTCAAATATTTGGGTGGGGAGTCTCTGGTGATGCAGATGCTCTTGGCGCTTTTAAAACCCAGTAAAGCCTCGATACCGTCTGATGCTTTGCTTATTCTGGCGACTACTACGGGAGAAATAGACCTGCTTGAGAAACAGGTTTTAACCGGTTCCGGCAACGCGGGGCAGAGTATACCCAGTGTCCTTTTGGAAAAAGTAAAGGCGCTCACCGAGATTGACGGCGAAAGGATAATTATCTCTAGCGCCTGCGCCTCCTCCAGCGCTGCTCTTGGTTTTGCCTCCAGCCTTATTAGCAGCGGTAAACACGATTGCGTTTTAGTAGTTGCTGCGGATGCCGTGACTGAGTTTGTTTTTTCCGGATTCTCTTCACTGATGGCCCTTGATCCCGATGCTGCCAAGCCCTTTGATAAAAACCGGGCGGGTTTAAGCCTGGGCGAAGGCGCGGGTTTTATTTTACTCATGAGCCAGGCGCGGGCCCAAAAGGAGAGTAGGACAATCCTGGGAGAAATAGCCGGTTGGGCAGTGGCCGGTGACGCTAATCATATGACCGGGCCGTCGCGCGATGCCGGCGGTTTAAAGCTGGCTATACAAAAGGCCTTGGGCAATGCCGGAATATCCGGCGCTGATGTTGGTTGTATATCCGGCCACGGCACAGGGACAATATATAACGACGCCATGGAGATGCAGGCCTATAGCAGTATTTTTCCGGATCGGCCGGTCCCGCTTTACTCTTTAAAAGGAGCAGTCGGGCACACGATGGGGGTGTGCGGATTAATCGAAACCGTAATTGCCCTTCGGGTCCTGCAGGAAAAAATCATCCCGGCGACAGTGGGATTAGTCGATGTCGATCCCGCGGCCCAGGATTGGGCTGGGTTAGAAACACGCAGTTTAGAAAAGAGCGTTATCTTGCTAAGTAATTCAGGTTTTGGCGGCGTAAACGCAGCGTTGGTATTGACACGGTAAGATTCGTTGTCATTGCGAGGAGTGCGAGAAGCAGGCTAGCACGACGAAGCAATCTAACATTGAGCTATATATCGCGCTATGATTAAAGGACGCGGTTGGATAAAAGATGGGCAATGCGGGTGTGACCGGAGGGGCCTTTTGTGGCAGTATGATAATCTGCAGTTATTAAGCGCGCAGCTGCTTAAATGCGCCGTACTGGCGTACCCAATCGAAAATTTTGGCCGGTTTGATGCGGCGTCGCGGCTGGTTGTTATTTCCGCAGCCTTAGCCTTGCATGACGCGGGTATTCCTTATGCCAAGGGGAAGAAACAGGATATCGGGATATTGGGGACCAGCCCGGACGGGGCCCTGGATGCCGATCTGGCTTACTTCCGAGATTACGCGCAAGCGGGGAGAAAACTTGGGCGGGGGAATCTTTTTATCTATACCTTGCCTTCCAGTCCGCTGGCGGAAGCCGCTATTCATTTTGGCCTGCAGGGGCCGTCAGCCTATATCCGGCAGGCGAATAATCCGGAAGAAAATCTCTTAGCCCACGCGCAACTATGGGCCCAAAGTAACGCAGCGCAGGCTATCTTGGCCGTTTCCTTTAGCGCTAACGAAGCGGTCTGTAAGTTTATTCCCGGGAGCTCGGCGTGAAGATAAAACTTATTTACCCTAAGTGGCCGAAACTCAAGAACCAGCCGGAGTTTAATCTTCCGCCCCACGGCCCGGTATGTTTTGCCGCGGCGCTGCCCAAGGACGTCGAGCTGTCTTTTTGCGATGAGAACGTGGAGACGCTAAATTTTGACGATGCCGCGGATTTGATTTGTTTATCCGTCATGCTCACCTGCCAGATGCCGCGCGCCTGGGAGATCTCCCGGCAGTACAGGGCCGCCGGCAAAAAGGTGATTTTCGGGGGGATTGCTTCGATGCTGCATTATGAGGAGGTCCTGGGGCATGCGGATAGTGTTTTTTTAGGAGAAGCCGAAGGCCGCATGGAGGGAGTTTTAGCGGATTTTCAAGCCGGATGCCTGAAGCCGGCCTATAATTTCCTGCATGATTTTCCCGCTACGGAATTGATCGGGCCGGCCCGCAGGGATATTTTAAAACGCGCGCTTTATAATTTTCGCGGCGTGCAAATGGTGGATCTGGTGCATGCCTCGCGGGGCTGCCGTTTTAATTGTTTCCCCTGTTGTACCCCGTACCTGGGAGGGCGTAAGTTCCGCCCGCGTCCGATCGAAACCGTAGTCAGGGAGTTAGAGGGGATTGCCAATAACCGCCTTTTTGTCGTCGACAATTCGCTTTCGCAGGATGACGCCTGGGAGAAGGAGCTTTTTCGGGCCATCGCGCCTTTAAAGAAAAAGTGGGTATCGCATCCCATAAAAGATGATGATGAAATCCTGGACTTGGCGGTGAAGGCCGGATGCTGGTATGTCTACCAGGCAATTGTGGATACCTCCGATCATATCCGCCGGCGGGTGGCCCGCCTTAAGGAGCGCGGTATCGGCGTAGAGGGGACGATCATTCTGGGAATGGATAATCACGATGAGGAGTATATTAAGAGGCTGGTTGATTTTCTCCTGGAGATCGAGCTTGACCTGGCGGAATTCACTATTCTTACTCCTTTTCCTCATTCGCCGATCCGCCGGCAGTTGGAGCAAGAACGGCGCATCCTGCATAATGACTGGATCCGGTATACCGGCGGGGAAGTGGTTTTTAAACCCGCCAAGATGAGCGTGCTTTCGCTGCAGGAGATGTACGAGTACGCTTGGAAAACATTTTACGGCGATTTCAGCAAGGAAGTAAAGATGGCCAAGTTATATTTAAAGGTTATCGCCAAGGAAAAACTCGACGGGACTTATCAGGAGCCGGCCTTAAGAAGCAGGCCCAGGAGCAGAAGAGGACAAGGATGAAAGTTTTCCTGATTTCGTCAAATATCGCCGATACCCCTTATTCGGTCTATCCTCTGGGCTTAAGCATGGTAGCCGCAAGCCTGAAGAACGCAAAGCACTCTGTGCGGCAATTTGATTTTTTCGCCAGCGGCCGTTCTCGGGAAACACTCGCCGCCCAAATAAAAGAATTTAATCCCGATATAATCGGCATATCCATCCGTAACATTGACAATGTCAATCTGCTTAATGAACAGCGCTATATCGCCGCGGTAAAGGATATTGTGGGGGAGATTCGTCAAGCCAGCCCGGCAAAAATAATTCTCGGCGGCTCGGGATTTTCGATTATGCCGGAGTCAATTCTCGGCGCGGTAGGCGCGGATTACGGAATTGTGGGGGAAGGGGAATTGCTGATCTTGGACTTTATCAACGGCGTAAGCCAAGGGGCTTATCCTAAGGAGCGCATATTGCGCTCGGGTTCTAAATTATCCGGAGCCGGTATCCCCTCGGCAGATTATGACGAAAGCATAATGCAGTTTTATCTGAAGAGCGGGAATATCGCTTCTTTGCAGACTAAGCGCGGGTGTGGGCATAATTGTATATATTGTTCCTACCCGGTTTTGGAAGGCCGGGATATCCGCAGCCGCGATATTGCCGCGGTGGCGGATGATATCCAGGCTTTGATAGATAAACACCGGGCTAAATACATTTTTTTTACCGATTCGGTTTTTAATGATCCGGCGGGAAATTATCTTTTATTGCTGGAGGAAATAAAAAAAAGGAGAATCAACATTCCCTGGACGGCTTTTTTTACGCCGCAAGGATTAGACGACCGGGCGCTGGCGCTCTTGAAGGAAACCGGATTGAAAGCTGCCGAGATCGGCGCGGACGCCTCGTCGGATACCACCCTTAGAAAATTGGGCAAGACATTCTTATTTAAGGATATAATCGGCTGTAATGAGCTTTTTGCCAAATATGAGATCGCCACCGCGCATTATTTTATGTTCGCTGCCCCCGGAGAGACTAAACAATCGGTTGGCGAAGGTATTGAGAACATTAAAAATTTAGCCAAGACAGTCTCTTTTGTTTTTCTGGGGATACGCATACTTCCCGGTACTCCGCTGGCCGATTTAGCCGAAAGAGAAGGGATCATTAAGCCCGGGCAGGATTTACTGGAGCCGGTTTATTATGTCGCCCCGGGAATAGACAAAGTTTGGCTGCAAGAAACTTTGACCGAGGCGTTTAAAGGAAGGCGCAATTGCGTTTTCCCTCCCGACGCTTTGGATAGCAGCCTGGCCTTTTTACACAAATTGGGCTATTCCGGTTCTCTTTGGGATATGCTTATCCCGAGTAATGCCAAGCGTAATCGTAAAACTAAAAATGCCGCCTTTTAACTCTCCGGAAAAATCGCGTATCTGGGCCGTAATCCCGGTTTTTAACAACAAGGATACCGTCCTGCAAGTCGCGGGCAAATGCCGCCGGTATCTGGAGCATGTGTTAGTCGTCGACGACGGCTCGACTGATACGGCGGTGGAAAAATTATTCTTAGGAACTGACATTGTGGTGCTCAAGCACGCCAAAAATTTAGGCAAGGGGATGGCTATCCGTACCGCCTTGCAGTATCTCCATGAGCGGGGCGCTGAGGTCATGGTGACCATTGATGCCGACGGCCAGCATGACCCTCGGGATATTGAGCGTTTTTTTCCTTTGCTTGAGCCGGATAACAGCGTCATTGTCGTCGGCGCCAGGAATTTTAATGCGGCGGATATCCCGCAAAAGAGCCGCTTCGGGCGTTTATTCTCCAATTTTTGGGTGCATTTGGAGACCGGTAAGATTATCGCTGATTCACAGAGCGGTTTTCGCGCTTATCCGGTGAAATATCTGCGGCAAATAAAAACATCCGGCCGGTATTACGATTTTGAGATCGAAGCGCTTATCCGCGCTGTCTGGTCGGGAATAGAATTAAGGGATGTCCCGATCAGCGTATTTTATCCGCCGGCCGGATTAAGGATAAGCAGCTTTCGCCCCTTTCTGGATAATCTGCGGATCAGCTTAATGCATATACGCTTAATCGGCCGCAGGCTATTGCCGCTGCCGTATCCTTTGCTGGTGGAGCGCGCCTCCGGAGGCGCGGCTCCGGAATTATTCATCCATCCCGTAAAACTGTTTAAGCTTTTATTGAAAGAGAATGCCACTCCTACGGAGCTGGCAGTTTCCGCCGGAGTGGGGATACTTTTAGGCGCGCTGCCTTTGGTTGCGATGCATATCCTGGCAGTTGTTTATGTGACCACCCGTTTGCATCTTAACAGGATTGTCGCCTTGGCGGCCCAGAATTTCTGCATGCCGCCTTTTGTTCCGGCGGCCTGCATCCAACTGGGGCATTTTCTGATCCATAAACGCTGGCTTACCGATATTACTTGGAGAACAGTATTCGCGGAAGCGCCGAACCGGCTCTGGGAATGGCTGGTCGGGTCGCTTATATTAGCGCCGGCAATAGCGATAGTCGCAGCTATCAGCGTATATTTTATCAGCCGGGCAATACAAATAAGAACAATCAATCATGCCCGATAATGTAAGGCCTGCTAAAATATCCTCCCGGAAAAGAGGCAATAGGCTGGGTTTTTGGTTTTTCCGGTCCTGCTTAAAACTGTTTGGTTTGTCCGGGGCGTATGGTTTATTGTATCTTGTCTGTTTGCATTATTTGCTCTTTGATCGCAAGGCGGTTTCTAGCGCCTACGCCTATATAAAAAGAAGATTTCCCGGATGCGGATCGGGTCAGGCCATCTTTAAGGTTTACCGCTTGTTTGTCTCCCAAGGCCAACAGTTGATCGACCGGTTTGCCATAATTTCCGGGAGCGATATATTCGATATCGAGCTGAAAGGCTATGAACGCCTAAGCGCTTTCTTGGGAGATAAGAGCAAGGGTTTTGTTCTTTTGACCGCCCATGTCGGCAGTTGGCAGGTAGCTTTAACTACTTTGAAGAAAATGGCTAAGCCGGTGTATTTGGTAATGCGCCCGGAAGATAATGCCGCGGTCAGGGAATCCTTAAATATCGACGCCCAGGATGATTTTATCCGGGTTATTTCGCCCGAAGGATATTTGGGGGGCGTGGTGGAGGCAATGAATGTTTTAAGGGCGGGCGGTATTGTTTCCGTAATGGGCGATCGGAAATACGGATTTGAGGGGATAGACATTTCTTTTCTTAACCACAAGGCTTATTTTCCTTTTGGGGCCTTTAGTCTTGCCGCCGGCAGTAATTGCCCGGTAGTAGTGTTATTATCGGCAAAATTACCCGGGCGCAAATACCTGGTGGATGTATCCCATGTTTTAAACCCCTGTTACGGCGCAACGAAGGACAAGAAAGGACAGTTGAGGAAATATGTCCAGGAATTTGCCGAGGTTTTGGATAAATATACCGCAGAATACCCGTATCAGTGTTTTTTATTTCATGATGTCTGGAAAAATTAAGGAGGGCAATTGATGGCAGAGAATAAAGCAGAAAAATTAGCCGAGATCCGCAAGAAATTAAAGGAGCTTCTGGTTACCAGCTTATCGCTTGAGGATATCAAGCCGGAAGATATCAAAGACGACGAAATTCTTTTCGGCGAGGGCCTGGGTTTGGATTCTTTGGATGCGGTAGAGATTGTGGTGCTGTTACAGAGGAATTTCGGCCTGGAAGTAAAAGAGATGAGCGAAGGGAAAAAGATTTTTTATTCCGTGGATACCCTGGCGAATTATATCTACGAAAACCGCAAGCAGTGATTTTGGCGCTTAATGCCTACCCCGGTAGTTATTAGCGGAATGGGCGCGATCTGCGCCGCGGGTAAAAACGTTGAGGAGATAAAATCGGCGTTTGCCCAGGGGCAGCGGTCTGCGCAGCCGCCAACGCTTTTCCCTACCGCGCTGGATTATCCCGTATTCGAAGTAAAAGCTTTTTCTTGCCCGCCGGGAATCATGCGGACGCTGGCCTTGGCATTCGCGGCGGCGGATGAGGCCTTGCGCGAAGCCGGATTGCCGCAGGGCTTGCGCGGCCTGCGCGCGGGGGTCTGCCTGGGGACTACTGTGGCCAGTCAGCTCAATAACGAAAGCTGGTATACGGAATATAAAAATTCCGGATCAGCAGCGCAGGGGCCGGTTGATGCCTATCTTCAAGGAAACATTGCCGAGGCATTTGCGCGGAAATTTGCTATCCCGGGACCGGCGTTGACGGTGGTGAATGCCTGTTCATCCGGAGCCGATGCTTTAGGTGTGGCCTTAAGCTGGCTACAAGCCGGTTTATGCGACATTGTGATTGCCGGCGGGGCAGACGAAATCAATCATGTGCCTTACTGCGGCTTTGGGGCTTTGGGAGTAGCCAGCCGGCAGCCGTGCCGGCCTTTTGATCGTGACCGTAACGGGCTTAATCTCGGGGAAGGCGCGGGAATACTTATCCTCGAGCAAGAAAGGCATGCCCGTGAACGCGGCAATCGCTCCCGGTTATACGTTAGCGGGTACGGCGCGGCAGCCGACGCCTATCACTTAACCGCGCCGCGGCCCGATGGATCCGGGTTAGAAATGGCGGTTCGTTCGGCGCTGGCCCAGGCGGGTGTGCAGGAAGCGGAAATCGCTTTTATTAACGCGCACGGCACGGCCACGCGCGATAACGATAAAGCCGAAGGCCGGTTTTTTGCGCGGATGTTCGGGCCGGATGTCAGGTTTATCTCGACTAAAGGCTTTACCGGCCACGCGCTGGGAGCTGCCGGGGCCTTGGAAGCCATATTCACCGCGCTGGGTTTAAAGGAAGGCTGGATTCCGGCGAATATCGGATTCAGCCGCATTGATGAAGAGATCGGCATTGCCCCGCTTGAGGCAAAAACCAAGATCACCGGCGCTTATGCGCTTTCAACATCTTTGGCTTTCGGCGGGAATAATGCCGCGGTGATTATCGAGCAAAAATTATGAATATTAACGGGATTGGTATCGTCTGTAATTATGGCCGGGGCTTGGCCGTGGTAAAGGCCGCGCTGGAAGCCGGCCGCGCGCCGGACATTTTAGCTTCCCGGGTAAATAATGATATCCTTAAAGATAAAATCTTTTCCCACGAAGCCCGCCGCAGCGGCCGGTTTGACCGCTTGGCTGTCCTGGCAGCCCTGGACGCCTTAGCCGACTCCGGGATTAACCGCGAGGTTGAAAAGAATGACATCGGCATAATTCTGGCGACCGCCTTTGGCCCGCATGTAACTACATTCCGTTTCTTAGACGATATCCTCAGCTTTAAAGAATCCGATGTCTCGCCGATATTATTCTCGCATTCGGTGCATAATGCGGCAGTTTCCTATGTGTCTGCGCTTAGCGGAATCCGCGGCCCGACCTTGACGGTTACCCGGTTCTCCCGCGCGTTTGAGGAAGCGCTGACCCTGGCCCAGGCCTGGCTGGAGCAAAAAAGAACCCGTTATGTCCTGGTGGGGGCCGTTGATGAGCACAGCAGTATTATGGAATATATTACCAGGTTTGAATCCGCCAACGCCTTTGGCGAAGGGGGCGTATTTTTTGTTGTGAGCCGAGAAAAGTGTGCTAAAATTTATTCACAGGCCCAGCCGCCGGCAAGCCCTTATGCTGAGGAGACTGAACCTTTACAGAGCGCGTTTAGTTGTGCCGCAGCAATTATCCTAAAGATGCGTCAAGAAACTTAAGGTAAAGTTTTTCGACTATTCTACGCAAGGAGAAACTATGAAGATAATGCCGAGGGTGTTTTTAGCAGTGTTGGGTATTTGCTATTTTTTGCCTTTTAGCTATGCCGCCGAGTCTGCCGCCGAAACATATTATACCAAGGTTAATATCTGGTATGAGGACCCGGCGAAAATAGTCTCCACTAATTATCACCGCGGAGCGATTATCCCCTACGGCTCAAAGGTCGCGATTGTAAGCCGGTCCGGGGAGAAGATTCTTTTTTCGGTGGATGACCAGCCGGGGATCACCTTTGTTTTAACCAATATCCGTAAATATAGCCTCATGGATACGGCGGGGTTATTCCAACAGTATTTTGCGCAGGAAGATCCCAAAGCCCAAGGTAAAGAGTTCGGTAAATTTAATAGCCGGGAAAAGGATAATATTGAAAATGGGACAGTAGAAGCCGGGATGAGCAAGGAAGCCGTTATTGCGGCTTATGGCTATCCCCCCAAGCACAAGACCCCGGCTCTTACCAGCAATATCTGGACCTATTGGGATGCGCGCTCCGTAAGGAGAGTATTGACTTTTAAGGATAACCGGGTAACCAACAGCGAAGAAGTTAATGAATATAGAGAGGGCCGTCCGCGCTGGTATCATTTTGTCCCTTAAACAGAATAAACACATAGTATGGAGGTCAGCCGGTGACTCAGCGCGAGACAGAAGAAGTTATCCGGAAAGAAATCCGGATAATTCTCGGCGGTAAGGTCGAGGTGCCGCTCGATGAAGAGTTGCGTAATCTGGGCCTGGACTCCATGAGTTTCGTCGAGCTGTTGGTTTTTATTGAAAAGCGGTTTGGCATCCGGCTGATTGATTCCGGCCTGAACAAAGAAGATTTTCGCACCGTGCGTTCCTTGGCCGCGCGGATCAGCAAAAATACAGCCTAAATGACGGTATCCCTTCCGTATTCGCCCGACAAATATTACCTGGGCGGCATTGATTGGATAATCCACGCTTTAGATTATCTTTCCCGAAAAGCAACCGGCTGCGGAAACTTAAGCCAAGTAATCCTGCGGCTAAGCGCGCCGCTTGATGAGGCTATCCTTAAAGAAAAACTCGCCTCTTTTATCCGCTTTTTCCCCTGCACGCAAGGAAGGGTTAGCCGTGATTATAACCTGGCCCCATACTGGAAGTATCCGCCTCAAGCCAGGACGGCTAGGGAATTACA
>JBFZAQ010000042.1:0-2728 GCA_041308885.1 Candidatus Omnitrophota bacterium
ATCCAGGCCGATATACTCATCTTCCTCTTTAACCCGCACTCCCAAAATCAAATCCACGACTTTATAGATGACGATAGTCAGAATAAAAGCGTAAGCTACGGTAATAACGGTAGCCTTAAGCTGAATGATAAACTGCGCAGGATTACCAAAAAATAAACCGTCCGCTCCGGCAGGGTTAACCGCCTTAGAGGCAAATAAACCAGTGGCCAGGGCTCCCCAGATACCGCCGACGCAATGGACCCCGAAGGCGTCCAGAGCATCATCGTAACCAAACTTAGGCTTAATGATACTGACGGCGATGAAACAAAACACGCTCACCAACAGACCAATAACGATAGCGGGAATCACGCTGACAAAACCGGCCGCCGGAGTAATCGCTACTAATCCAGCCACTATCCCGGAAGCCACGCCAAATATAGTCGGCCGGCCGTTATGCAACCATTCAATCACCGCCCAGCTTAACCCCGCGGCCGCGGCCGCGGTATTAGTCACCACAAAAGCATTAACCGCCAGCCCGTTGGCGGCTAAAGAACTGCCCGCGTTAAAACCAAACCAACCAAACCATAATAGTCCAGTACCCAACACCACAAAAGGAAGATTGTGCGGAGCCGGAGTAGACCCATTAAGATTGCGTCGTTTACCAATGACCATCGCGGTCACTAAAGCGGCGATACCCGCATTAATATGCACCACGGTGCCGCCGGCAAAATCCAAAGCCCCCATTTTGCGCAAGAACCCCCCGATTCCCCACACCCAATGGCAGACCGGATCATAGACAAAGGTAGCCCATAAAAGCGTAAATATTAGAAAAGCCGAAAACTTCATCCTCTCGGCAAAAGCCCCGATGATCAAAGCCGGAGTAATTATCGCGAACATCGCCTGAAAAATCATAAACGCCTGATGCGGAATAGTCCCGGCATAATCCGGGTAAGGCTCTAATCCTACCCCTTTTAGCCCTAACCACTGTAAACCGCCCCAGAAACCTGCTGACGGAGCGAACGATAAGCTATAGCCGTACAAAACCCATTGAATACTTAAAACGCACATAATGATAAAACATTGCATCAGGACACTAAGCGTATTCTTTCGTCTGACCATGCCGCCGTAAAAAAATGCCAAACCCGGAGTCATTAATAAAACCAATGCTGACGATATCAGCACCCATGCCGTGTCGCCTGAGTTAATCATGTTATCTGTCTCCTTTGTAATAATAAAGGCGTCTTCTTATATCCGTTATTGGATTAAAAAGACGCCTTCTCTGTGCGTCAAAAAAATTGGCATTCTCTGTTGAGAACGCCTTTGTTTTATGCGCTTCTCTGCGCATTCATAATTACAAGTAAAAATATCCGGCTCTTGGTAACTAGAATTTATTCCCGATCTTGATAGGCCCGGCACTTCTGCCGGATACGGGCCATCATCTTAATCACGCCGACATGGGACCTGCCTATCCGGGCCCCCATTTCCCGGGTAGTCAAACCCTCGGAGCACATGGTCAGGACTTGTTTTTCCCTGGGCGAGAATCCATTATTACGGATCGTCTCAGCCAGCAACCTATCACTCAAGGTCTGACGAAAATGTGCCGTGCGCGTATCTTCTATTTCCCAGGCCTTGGCCGCGGGGGCATCATCCGGGCCCTGCTGCCCGTCAATACTTAAAACCTGGGCTTTCGTCCGGGTGGTGCGCAGATAATTCTTCAAATAAAAATAGCAGCCTTGAAGAATATAGCTTTCGGTTTTATCCTCTAGCACTCCGGACTGATAAGCACTCAAAAGATGAATTAATGCCTCTTGATACAGATCGTCATATTCATGTTGGAACGACCGCGCCCGCACCCGGTAAACAATCCGCTTCAATACCGGATCGATCCTCTTCAGTAGGCTGGAAAAGTTTTCCCCTTCCATATCAACCTCGATATTTATTGGTAATCGGTAACCGCCGGTCCCGGCCAAAGGCCTTAGGCGTAATCTTTATCCCGGGCGGCGCTTGCCGGCGCTTATATTCGCTGCCATCCACCAGCTTCATCGTTTTGGCCACATCTGCCGGCGAGAAACCCGCGGCAATTATTTCGCGAGCGCCCAGATCCTCTTCCACGTATTTCTTTAAGATCGGATCCAGCGTTTCATATACCGGCAACGAATCACTGTCTTTTTGATTCAGCCGCAGTTCCGCGGTTGGGGCTTTAGTCAGAATCCGCTCCGGGATCGCCGCTGAGATGGTATTGCGGTAGCGGCATAACGTATAGACCAACGTTTTAGGCACATCCTTAATCACCGCAAGGCCTCCGGCCATATCGCCATAAAGCGTGGCGTAACCGGTGCTCATCTCGGATTTATTCCCCGTGGTCAGAACTAGCCAGCCGAATTTATTGGAAAACCCCATAAGAATATTCCCGCGAATACGCGCTTGGATATTTTCCTCGGCGATATCCCGCGGCAGGCCGGCGAAATGCGGCTCAAAGAGCAACAAATACATTTTATATACTTGCTCGATGGTAATGTTATGAAAACAAATATTCAAGCGCTGGGCCAATTCCCTAGCGTCCTGTGCCGAATCATCCGAAGAATAACGCGAAGGCATAAATATACCGGTAACGTTGCTACTGCCCAGCGCATCAACCGCCAGCGCCGCTACCAGCGCCGAATCCACCCCGCCGCTTAAACCAAGCACTACTTTATGAAAGCCATTCTTGATTACGTAATCCCGCAGTCCCAGCGTAAGCGCGGCATAA
>JBFZAQ010000043.1:0-6524 GCA_041308885.1 Candidatus Omnitrophota bacterium
TATCCCCGGCGTCTTAGCTAATACCTGTCCAATTCTATTCTTTAGCACTTCCAACCTAATATCTTGCCATTTAATACCACTATTATTGACCAAATCCGTACCCGAAGAAATATCTTTTAGCCATCCTGCGGCCGGCAAGGCTTTTGATATAGGTAGAAATGGCTGTTCATGCCAAAGTTTTTGGAGCTTTTCTCTTAACACTTCTCCCTGTATTTCTTGCACCTTAATCTTATGATAATCTAATAACTGATTCCCGGCCTGCCTGCTCTTGCCGGCGTAACCAATGTTCTTGAGAGCAATATGCTTGTTTACAGATGGATCTTTTTGGTATTCTTCGTTCAGCCTCTTAAGCAGCTCCTTGGCCCTCAAGGAATTCCAGCTTATTTTCTGCTGGCTTAAAACGCCCTCTAAAACATTAGGCTCTATTCCTAGCTCTACTGCTGCCTGTTTCTTATTAATAAAAGGATTCTTATTTACCGTAGCCCGTATTGCCGCGGCCATTGCCTTCGCCTGTTGCGACTTTGCCTTAATCGCCGAGCTGGCGCCATTGCTTCCAATCAACTCCGGATTCAAATAAAGCCGCTGCAGTTGTTCAACATCGGACATCTCTGCCAGTAAAACATCCGGCCTGCCGGAATTTTTGATTATCTGGGCTACTGCGTTCAAATGTTCCTCTGTCGTAGCAATAATCATAGGTTTAATCTTTTCAACGCCTACTTCGCCGCGAATATCGCTCTTAATATATCTTTCTTGCTTAGGAATGTTGCCTTCTCCTATAATGACCACGGGTATTTGTGCCCGTTCCTCAATCTTAGCAAGCTCAATCCTGCCTTCCTCGGTTAACTGTAATTGATCAAATCTCTCCCTCAGTTGCGCCAAATTCTTTAACCTATTTTCTGTAGCTCTAACCGTTTGCGCCAATATCGATGTCTCTGTATAATCTTCTGCTTTAAGCCGCTTCAAGGCCTCTTGCATTTTATACATTGTTTCATCTATATTAGAAGGAGTTACGGCATTCCCCACAGATTTATGCGCATAGTTGATAGCATTGCCCACGTAGCCTTCGTATTCACCTGTCTGATGATTTAACCCGAAGAGATAAAGACCTATTGAAGAAATAAGATCTTGATTAAGCCCTGTTTCGCCTCCATTTTCTCCGCCTAAAGGAATAATGCCTAATTCCGCTAGGGCCTTTCCAGGCAATACCCCTGCCCTCAATATGCTCTCCAGGCCTGCTCCATTAGTGCCATGAGCAACATAATTTCCGTTTTCATCTTTAACCATAGAAACTGCAGTTCTTTGCAGATCCGCATTCTGGATACTGGATGAACTTACCTTTATTGTTTCTACGCCCGGAATTAATGCCTGAATAGCCTCCACCTCAAGCTTCTGCTCATTATTCTGCCTAATCGCCGAACTGGCGTCATTATCCACCACCTTGGCTCCGCCCGGTAGAACTGCCTCCAGCGCCCCCGCCAGCGCCCGCACGCGCTTATCCACCCCGGTTTCCCGCGCCATTGCAGAACTACTGGAATCACCCAACGAATTATTACCCGCCATGATTTTTGTTATAAGATTAATTCCGGCGTCTCGATCGTAAATAGTTTGATATTCTACTCTTGCTTCCTTTGACATTCCCCCAAACCACGTAAGGCTAATGATCCTAGTAACATATTCAGCTGGGATCTTTCCTTTCTGATATGACGCTGACGGCCCAATCCCCCCGTCCCTCGAATCAAAATAATTAACAGGAGCATCAACTTCAATAATATAACCATTTTTACCTCTAAATACATACCTCCGATAAGCGTCAAAGGCGAAATATGCACCATCCCCATTCTTATCTTTAATCGATCCACTGTTAAATATATCGCCCACCGCATCCCAATCTTTCACCCCCCGATATTTTCTCCCCGGAATAGATAGGCCTAATTGACTCATTATCGGAGCGTGAGCATAGGAAAGGTTAATCGTTTTGCTGGCAGGAGAATTAGAAACATTTTTTGCCTCAAGCTCCGCAGCGATTTCCGCGGCCAGTCTCTTCGCGGGCTCGCTGGCCCCGGAATCTCCGTGCGCATCGCTAAAGAACATGCCTTTTCCGCCCAAAATATTATCGACCTCTTCCGCAGGCGCTCCCGCAACTGATACCGGAGAACTAACAGGCGCGGATTGATCTACATCCACGCTTGATCCGCCTTGTTGCTGAGACAACTCCGTCATCGCCGCAATCTGAGAACGAAGCTGCATAAGCCCACGATAGCCGCTGTCAGAGTCTTGTCGCATAGGTATGCGCACCTGGACCTCCTGAAGAAAGCCCTCTAAACCGGGAATACGGACAAACGGCTCAATATTAATCACATCTCCAAGTTGAATACGTCCTTTAAGCGGGCTACGATCACTAAAATGCCCTAACGTAGTACTGGCTAATCCCTCGGTGCCAAAGAAACGGTGGATTTTTAAGAAATTGGAATACTTACCCATCTGATATTGACGCATTTGGGACGCCACATAGCTAGCCAAATCTTCGTAAGTATTAATAAGCACAGTCGGCGTGCCAGCATCATCTACTAACGGCTTATTCGCTTTAAAATCCCATAGCGGCATTGGCAAACCTTCTTTTAACGCCAGGGCCGCCCTTAAACCATCCAACGTAGCTTTATGTCCAATATAGACAGTTAAAAGAGCGTTCTTTTGGTAATTAAATAACGGAAGCCTATTCAAATCCGCTTCAAACGCCGCCTGTTCTTTCAGTTGTCCGTTATCGTAAAAACTTATCTCCCTTAAACCCAGCTTTCCGGCTGTTTTCCCGGCCACAAAAGAAGTCGCCTGGTCACTAACCCCTTTTTCTCCGATACTACCCACTTCTACTACCGCGTCAAAAGCAGTCACATCCCGCAAACTAAGACGCCTGCCCTTACCGTCGGGTTGATAATCTATCACTGCGCTATTCTTCGCTGACCCGATAGAAGAAAGCATACCCACCATACGCACATCCGAAACAGTAGCCCCCAAAGTTTCCAGCTCATCAACCACGTCATTCTCTGCGCCGATTTTGCTCACTTCTTCTTCAAAAATATTCAGGAACATAACTTCGCGCTGCTGGCTCTTCTTTAGATCGTTGAACCTGGCAAGGGCCCGCGCTTTTGCTTGATCATGTATCCATCCAGCCAGATTATTTAAACCTAGAGTCCTTTCTGAAATAAACTTATGCGGCCCTTCGACATAGGCATGGGCTAACTTTAACTGATCCAGGTTATTCAAACTCCCTAAGTTAGAAAATAAATTTTCACCCTGCGCCCATAAATTCACCCCTGACTTATAAGCTGAATCAAAAATTAACGACACAAAAGCATTATTCAAATCAAACCCACCCGGATGTTGCGGAGCCTGCTGAAAATACGCGGTGGTGGCCAAGTTATTAATAAAATGCGTAAACGTTTCGTTATCGTTCATTTCATCTAAAGCGAAATCCATATCGTATCTATTCTTTCCAGTAAGTGCTTCCAACCTCAAGATGTCCGATTCAAATCCATTAGCAATTAAAAAGTCTACGCGAACCTGCTGTTTATCTGGCTCCTTCCCGACTTGCCTGTGTTGCCCCGGAATATTATTAGCATCCAAAGTTACAATGGAATGGATTTGCTCGTGGGCGCCTTTACCTGCGTTAAATACGCCGACACTATTAGGCTTGGCCTGCACCCTACCGTATCCATCAGTATAAAACACCATATTCATAAAGGTATCCATCAAAATATTACCTTGGCCCATATTTTGCGCTGAGGTAATTGCCTCAGTTTTCTTATTCTTCAGAGCGCCTGACCTGGCAAAACCTAACTTGATAATGTCCGCCAGTTCATCATTAGAAAGACTATTTAAAGTCGTAAACCGCTCTCTCAGTGTCGCCATCCAATCTCCATCCCCAGTGCCTGCTCCAAAGTAATCTTCCGCTACCAGCAACGGCCGGATTATATCGGTGATTGTTTTCACATCGTATTCAAAAGCCTGGTTAAGCCGCGTCTCCATATAGCGCGTAAAATCAGCCGTACACTCACTAAGTGATTTCTCCAACCGGGTCTTTTGCGCTTCCAGCGATGTACGCGCCCGTCTTTTATCTTTTTTAGACATACTACTGGTATTAATGTTATTGAGTCCATCTTCGACTTGTTGTCTAGCCTCTCCTAAATAAGTAATTTCTCTTGCTTGAGCTGCTGAAACTTCAACAGAATCGAGCTGAATGCCGCTCCAGAGTTGTACGGCCATAGCCTTGGTCAAACCGCCGGTATGTAACCCTAAAAGCTCTCTTTGCTGCATACCCTGATAATATATTTGCATTGCGCTGCTTAATCCGCTGCCGATCCAGGAGCGATTCTGCCAGCCGCGGGCGAAAAAGGATAAATTCCTGATTTTACCGATTGATTTCTCCTGCTTATCTAATTCACGCAGTTTTTTGCTTAACTCTTTTGGGTCCTGCTCTTCTTTCAGCGTCTTATCCCGCTGGGTATTTAACTGTGAGAGTTGATTATTTAACTCCGCATTTTCTTCGCCCAGGCCATTTTTGAGGAATTCTCTAAGACTGCCTGCCTTGCCTAACCCTAATCTGCCCAAAGTATAGAAATTAGGATATAAAAACGCCCTTCTCAACAAAGAAGAATCGCCTAAGCCGACATTATGCATTGCTTGATGCAGGCTTATATTTACCGAGAGGCTTGCAGCGCGTTGCTGATTTAACTGGGCTTTATATTTGTTTAAATCGTCCCCGTTAGCCAGATAATCCGCATAGGCCATATTCATATCAAAATTGGCTAGGTTAAATTGCGGCTTTAGAAGCTGGGCGGTCTGTGTGTATCCCGCGGCCGTTTCTCCGACGCCTTGAGGAGCAACAAAGACAAAACCGGAATTAAAACCGAGAACCAGCGGATCTGCAATTAGAGGGATAGAAATGTACCCCCTTTGTTCAAGTACATAATCTCGGGCTATTCCAATCAACCCTAATTCCTGCAGAAGATCCTGCATAAACCCGTCTATTTTCCCTAGCTCCCGATAGCTATTATTTCCCACATCCACGGAAACCCCGCCGCTATTAGCTAGCATGCGCGCCACAGCCATTGCGCTTGCGTTACTAGTATCGGTTATGACCGAATCAACTAACCTTTGGGCTAATAATTGCCGGGCAGCTTCCTGCTCGGCGCCTGAAGCCGCATGAGCTATGCCTACCAACTCTTGTGTGGTCTTATGTTGTAAACTGCCAGCACTTGTGTCCGCCTGCAGCGCCTGCACCTCAAAGAAATTCTGCCACTTGCCAATATCGGTAATTTCTATGGTCCGGACATAACCATCTTTATCCCTCACTATCAGACTGTCACCGCTTCTTAAGTTATTACGTAAATCAGTAAAAGACGGTCCGTTGCTACCAACCAAATTACCCCAAGTTACTCCACCTTGCATCTGATTAGCGAGAATTACTGCCGGATTAGTGGCAGCACTTTCAGGATCCTCGGTCAGCCGGAAAGAACGAAAATCTCCGCCGATAATCTCGCCGCCGTCGCGCATGATGCGGTAAAAATCATTGTGCGATAGATTCCTGATCCGTGAATTGGGAGTCAATATTTCTTGGAGCACTTCGCTACACTGCATAGCCCAGGATTGCGGCATTACTGCGCCAAACGGCACCATATTCAAAGCTACCTGAATGACATTTTCCGGAACTATCTCCTCACCTGAACCGCCAACCACCATTTTATAAACCTTTTGACCCATAGTCTGCTGTTCAGCCGAAGCTGAAGCTTTAAACAACGACTGGGGAAGAAGGCGTTCCATTGACGTTTCCCACCCTTCCCCTAAAGACTGGAAGATCTTGCCGAAATTCCCCTGCTTTATATTAGACAAGACCGACTCCGCCAGCGGGCTTAAAACCGCCAGCACCAATGCGAAAACCAAAGAACTCTTTTCCACATCATGCCAATAGTTACTAAAAGTCGGATCTAAACCCCACCCTTCCTTAGTAAATATGCGATCTACTTTAGTAGTGCCGTCAATCTTATTAATAAGGCTATTAATATTCTCGTCCTTTATTCCTTTAGCTGCTGCGACTTCTCTGGCTTTGGCTAAAATATCGTGCCGGCCGGACAAATCCGCCAATGCGCTGGGGGTAAGAAGGCTTAGGTCTTTTTTTCTAGGGTCGCTATCCGGCAGAACCTTTAAAGCAGCCTCCATCAGTTCTTCCCGGAAGCTATTCAAGCCCCACATACCGCTGGAGAAAGCAATTCCGGCAAACCCCAGGCCTGATTGGAATGTATCCCACGCTCCATTTGCGCTATTCCAATCAGCAATTTGCTGTTGATATTTTTTAGTACTGGCCGCGTTGGGATTCCCGATTAAGAAAGCTTCTTCCGACGTAACATGAAAAGCGCCTAATATTGAATCGTAGAAGATGCGTTCAATGTTGGTAGCCGCTGACGGCAGCATATATTCCTTAGCCGCCCAAGAGACCACTTCCACGGCTCCGGCTAAGGGAGCAATAACTG
>JBFZAQ010000044.1:0-7502 GCA_041308885.1 Candidatus Omnitrophota bacterium
CTTATCTTTTTGATTTCCAAAAGATCTTCCGCTGCCGGTTGGAGCGTTCAAGAGGTTCGTGAATTCGGTAAGGGGATCGTTGCGGCCATCCGTAAATCCGTATTTCAAGAGATCAAAGAGGGGAGTTTATATTTATTCCGGAAGAAAGATATTCGTTTGTCGGTGTTGATAATCTTCTTGCTTTGGTCGGCCTTGGGAGCGGTTTATAGCGTGCTCATCGCCTTTGTGCAGAAGACCCTACAGTCAGCAACCAAAGACCTTGGGCTGTTGATAGTTTTTTTAGGCCTTGGTTTATTCGCCGGTTCCGTAGTCTACGGTAAATTCGGCCAGAAATATTCGCACTATAAGACTATTTTTGTATCGTTAATGATCAGCGGTATAACGCTTATGTTGTTTGCTGTAGGTATCAGCCGGTATCCCAAATTCGGTCTTGCCGCCACCTTGTCGTTTATATTGGGCGGTTTGGTTGCCCCGATTATGATTGCTTTTAATACCGTTATTCACAACGTCAGCGAGAACGGCATGATGGGGAAAGTTTTTAGCTCTCTTGAGATTGTGATGCATCTGGGATTTATTTTGTTTATGTTTTTAAGCAGCTTACTGGCGGAGAAATTCTCCCAGCAGGCCATTTTAATCAGCGTAGGGATCTTCCTGACGGTTCTCGGAATTGTCTATAGTGTTGTTAACAGGAAATTGAAATGGTTAAGTTAGAAGAGCATAAGCATCTTTCTGGGGATAAATCGATAGAGGGGCTCCCTGTCCCCGCGAGAGTGTATCTTCCAATGGTCCAACATTTGGGCAAGGCCTGCGTCCCGGAAGTTAAAGTCGGTGATGAGGTTGGGCTGGGCCAAAGGATCGCTTCCGTACAGGCCCATATTACCAGCCCCATACACGCCTCGGTTGCCGGGAAGGTCGCGGCTATCCAAGAATGGCCGCATCCGGTTTTAGGCCGGGCTAAAGCGATTGTGATTGAAGCTCAAGAAGGCAGGCCTTCTTCAGGACAATTTTCGCAGCGCGCGCCGGCGCAGGTCGAGGCTTTATCCTCCGAGGAGATTCGGAAGATTATAAATCAAGCCGGGATTGTCGGTATGGGGGGTGCTGGGTTCCCCAGCCATGTAAAGCTGACTCCGGCAAAACCTATTGACACTTTGATCGTTAACGGTGCCGAGTGCGAGCCGTATTTGACCGGCGATTACCGGTTAATGCTTGAAAAAACCAGTGAGATTATTTTAGCTATTGAAGTTGTTAGGCGATGCCTGGGGGCCAAACAGGTGGTAGTGGCTATTGAAGAGAATAAGCCGGAGGCGGTTAAATTGATGAAGACGCAGGACGCAGGACGCAAGACGCAGGCAAATTATAAGGTTCAGGTGTTAAAGTCGGCGTATCCTCAAGGGGGAGAGAAGCAGTTGATTAAGAATACCCTTGGTAAAGAGGTTCCTCGCGGGAAACTGCCTTTTGATGTGGGAGTCGTCGTGCATAATATCGCCACGCTCTTCGCTATTTATGAGGCAGTATATCTGGGTAAGCCTCTCTATGAGCGGGTGGTCACGGTGACGGGGAATTGCCTGAAAAGTCCGAAGAATCTTTTGGTGCCAATCGGAACACCGATTAAAGAATTGATCGCTTTCTGCGGCCCCTTGACTGCGCGGCCGGCTAAGATTATTATGGGCGGACCGATGATGGGCATAGCCCAATATACTGATTCTGTGCCGGTTATTAAAACCTCCGGCGGGTTGATTCTTTGGGATAAGCAGGCGGCTAAGACCTGTGATGAAGAGGCTTGTATCCGTTGTGGAGCCTGCGTGCGGGATTGTCCGGCGGGGCTGATGCCTTGTTTGATCAATGCCGCTTCGGTAAAAGAGTTTTGGCCGTTGGCTAAAGAATACGGGGCTTTGGATTGTATTGAATGCGGGGTCTGCAGTTATGTTTGTCCGGCCGGCCGAAGACTCGTTAAGTCAATTAAAAGAGCCAAGCTGGAGGCTGCGAAATGATCCCGAAGCGCCTGAAAGGATCCGAATGATGAAAGAGATGGTCCGATATGGAATAATTCTCGGGTTGATTTGTTCGGTAGCCAGCGGGGTTCTGGCCGGGGTTAATCAGTTGACTAAGCAGAAGATTGCGGATCAGGCCCAGCAAGAAGAAGATGCCAGTTTAAAAGAAGTGGTCCCTGGCGCAGTCAATTTTGAACCGGTAGTTTCAGGCGATGAAGTGGCCTATTATAAGGCTTATGATGCCGTCGGGGGGTTGATCGGGATTGCTTTTAAGTCTAGCGCACAAGGGTATTCCAGTGTTATTGCAACTATGGCGGGGATGAGAAAAGACGGTATAATCCTAGCGATTAAAGTCTTAAGTCAGAATGAAACCCCCGGCTTAGGCTCCCAAGTATCCCAATCTGCCTTTACTAACCGATTTTCCGATATTTCCATTCAAAATACTGATGATATCCAGGCAATTACCGGGGCGACAATATCTTCCCGGGCGGTTATCGATTCGGTGGCTAAGCGCGGCCGAGAGTTATGGGAGCAGATAAAAAATGAGTGAGTTTTTATTAGTTAATACCTCGCCGCATACTCATACGCGGGAATCGGTACGACGCATTATGTGGGCGGTGACTTTAAGCTTGCTGCCTGCGGGTGCGGCCGGGGTTATTTTGTTCGGGTATAGGGCATTAGGGGTAATCGGTTTAAGCATACTGACGGCGGTATTTAGTGAAGCTGTTTTGCAGAAGGTGACCGGCAAAAAGATTTGTCTTGCGGACGGCAGCGCGGTTTTAACCGGCTTGCTCCTGGCTTATAATCTGCCTCCTCAAGTACCTTTTTGGCTGCCGATAGCCGGGTCATTTTTTTCCATAGCTATCGGTAAGCAAATATTCGGCGGGTTAGGCCAGAATATTTTTAATCCCGCGCTGGTCGGCCGGGTATTCTTAATGGCCTCCTGGCCGAAGTATATGACCAATTTTACCGCGCCCTTGGCTTATGACGCGGTAACTTCGGCTACTCCGCTTATGCGCCTTAAGGAAGGCTTACCGGCGGATTATCTATCTTATCTGGATTTATTCCTGGGCAAACGTGGAGGCTGCCTTGGAGAGGTGTGCATTGTCGCCCTCTTGGCCGGGGCGCTTTTTCTGCTGGTTAAAGGTTATATCAGCTGGCATATTCCTCTACCGTATATTGCCACTGTAGGTCTCGGCGCTTATGTGTTTGGCCCGACGGGGTATTTTAGGGGGGATTGGTTGTTTCATATTTTTTCCGGCGGATTGATCCTGGGAGCCTTCTTTATGGCCACCGACTATGTTACTTCGCCTTTGACGCGTAAAGGGCAGATAATCTTTGGGGTTGGCTGTGGGTTGTTGACGATTATTATTCGGTTATGGGGCGGTTATCCCGAAGGTGTGTCCTACGCCATATTAATGATGAACGCGGCAACGCCGATGATTGACAGGTTTACAAAAACTCGAGTATACGGAACTAAGATATAGAGGATAGTAATTAAATTCCAATGACCAAATTCCAAACCCCAATGAATTACCAATGTCCAATGTCTAATTGGGATTTGGAAATTGGACATTCATTGGATATTGGGATCTGGTCATTGGTCATTAATTAAATATGGCTAAACTGCTTAACGAATTTATTAAGGGTCTAATTAAAGAAAACCCCACCTTCGTCTTGTTATTGGGGCTCTGCCCGACGCTGGCGGTTTCGGTTTCGGTGATTAACGGTATCGGTATGGGGATAGCCGCTACTTTTGTGCTCATCGGGTCGAACGTGATTATTTCCTTGATCAAGTCAACAATTCCGGAAAAGGTGCGTATCCCCTGCTACATCGTGGTGATCGCTACCTTCGTGACCATTGCTGAGCTGATGATGAAGGCTTATAGCCCGGCTTTAGATCGGGCGCTAGGCATATACGTCCCCTTAATTGTGGTTAATTGTATTGTTTTAGGCCGGGCCGAGGCCTATGCCAGCAAGAACGGCGTTGTTAATTCTTTGTTTGATGGTATCGGCATGGGTGCTGGTTTTACTCTCGCCCTTATTTTGATCTCCGGGATACGGGAATTATTCGGTCAGGGGACAATTTTAGGGGCGGCGCCTTTTAAAGGCTTTGAGCCGGTGTTTATGTTGAGTATGCCCTCGGGGGCTTTATTAGTCATCGGGTTGTTGTTGGGCTTATTTAATCTGCTGAAGAAGAGGGTTTAATGTCAATCGCGCAGTTTATGACTATTTTTATCTCCGCGGTTTTTATCAATAATGTTATTTTGTCGCGCTTCCTGGGGCTGTGCTCTTTTATCGCTATCTCTAAAGAGACCCGGCCGGCCTTAGCGATGAGTTTGGCGGTTCTCTTTGTTACTACTTGCTCCTCGATCATCACCTGGTTGATCTATCGTTTTTTGTTAATACCTTTTAATCTAGCTTATTTGCGCACCATTTCTTTTATTTTGGTGATTGCTGCTTTTGTACAGTTGGTGGAGATGGTCATTCGTAAATTTGCCGCGCCTCTATATAGATTCTTTGGCATCTATCTTCCTTTGATTACGGTTAATTGCGCGGTTCTAGGTGTGGCGGTGTTGAACGTGGATATGTTCTTCTTAAACGGTAAAGCCTTGGCCGGGAGTTTCTCTTATTCGGCCTTTCAGGGCGTTTGTGTTGGTTTAGGGTATACCTTGGCCATGCTGCTTATGTCCGGAATTCGGGAGCGGCTGGAATTGTGTAATGTGCCTAAGGCGGTCAAGGATTTTCCCTTAGGTTTTATTATTGCGTCCTTAATGAGCCTGGCCTTTATGGGCTTTAACGGATTTCGTTTCTAACATCTACGTCATTCTGAGGCCGCGCTAGTATTCTTTGTTAGCGCGGACGAAGAATCTAACGCCATCTTCGCTCGCAATACGTGCTCGCTTAGAATGGGCGCGGGTTTGGTCTATCGTTTAGTCAGGGCTAGAATGAAATAGAAGATTTTATTTAAAAAATGGATATTCTGATCGCGGTAATAACTTTAGGTTCCCTAGGGGTTATTTTTGGCGTCGGCTTAGCCGCTGCCTCCAAAAAACTGGCCGTGCGTATTGATCCACGGCTGGAGAAAGTACACGGTTTGCTGCCGGGATCAAATTGCGGCTCCTGCGGCGGAGCCGGGTGTTTTGGTTTTGCTGAAATGCTTCTGTCTGGTAAAGCCGATGTTAGCGCTTGCCGGGTAAGCGAGGAAGGCATTAAAGAAAAGATCGCCCAGCTTTTGGGTAAGCCTTTAGAAAAGCAGGTTAAAAGAGTGGCCGTCTTGCATTGCAACGGGGGAGTGCGAGTCCAAGCTAAATATCATTATGACGGCCTGCAGGATTGCGTAGCCGCCAATCTGGTTTTAGGCGGACCGAAGGAGTGTTTCTACGGCTGTTTAGGTTTGGGGACTTGCGCGCGGATTTGTCCGTTCGGGGCTATCCGCATGAATAAGGACGGTTTGCCGGAGGTAATAACCGCAAAGTGCAAGGCCTGCAATAAATGCGTGGAGATATGCCCAAAGAAACTTTTTTCCTTAATCCCGGTGACTCATCCGGTTTACGTGGCTTGCCGGTCGCATGATATCGGCAAAGATACTCGGGCTGTCTGTTCTGTCGGATGCATTGCCTGCCGGAAATGCGAGCAGATTTGTCCGGTTAAGGCCATTACCGTTATAGATAATGTGGCGGTTATTGATTATCAGAAGTGCATCTCGTGCGGAAAGTGTGTGGAAGCGTGCCCGGTGAAGGCGATTCGCAAAAGGGAGTAGATGATAAATGCTGGTGCGCCGGTTAGCCGGTATGCCGGTTCGCCGGTAGAAAAAAAGCGAGAAGTCTATGAAGAAAAATAAAGGGTGTTTAAAAAATATTGCAGTTTTTGCTTCGGGGAGAGGTTCTAATTTCGCAGCGATAGCTAAAGCGGTTAAGGCTAAAAAAATTTCCGCAAGTCTAGCGCTCCTTGTTTGTGATAACGAAAAAGCTCCGGTGATCCGGAAAGCCGCGGCATTTAAGGTCCCGGTGGTGCTGGTAAAAAGAGAAAATTTTGCGACCAGAGAAGAATTTGAGCAGAAGATCGGGCTGTATTTGCGGCAGTATCAGATTGATCTTATAGCGTTAGCCGGCTTTATGCGTATTTTAAGCCCTTATCTAGTCGGTCTTTATCGTAACCGGATTATTAATATTCATCCCGCGCTTCTGCCGGCGTTTAAGGGAGGACACGCCATTGCCGACGCCTTTAATTACGGAGTTCAAATTACCGGGGTAACCGTGCATTTTGTGGATGAACAGATGGATCATGGCCCGATCATCGCGCAAGAAGCGGTCATAGTCCGCCCGGCCGACACTTTAGTTTCATTAGAGGCCCGCATTCACGCTGTTGAGCACCGCTTGTATCCGCAGGTAATCCAGCGCATCGTAACCGGGAAAGGCGCAAACCCGGCGGTTTAAAAACCGTGATTTTGCTTGAAGATGGGCAAATGTCCCAGCGCCCGCGGGCAGCCGGTTTAATCAAGGGTTCGGTGCAGAAACACGGAGCTATCCAGGCTGATTTTGTTGCCGGTGAGCAGATTGTTAAAATCAACAGTGTGGATGGATTTCACATCATAGATCTTCAGTACTAACGCCGCTACTTTCATTATTTCTTTATCAATGTCCGCGTTTTTGTCCACTTCGGGTTTTTCAAATTTTGATTTAATCCGCTGTTCGATCTGCGCCACGATAAAATCGTCAAATTCTATGTCTTGATAGTCAAGATGCCGGCCTTCCATATCGCCGATAATCTCGGGGTTAATCGCGGTATCCTGAACGGTGCGGTGATGAAACTCTTCCCAGGACATATAGCCGTAGGATACCTTCTTGAGGTCCAGGTAGTAGAATAATTGGCTGATGGCAAAGCCGTTTTGGACGTCGGCAACGATTAGGTTATAGAATATGGGTTCCGGAGACCGGCCCCGGTCAGTGCTGAGCATAACCCGGTAAATGACCCGCCAGACTTTATTGATGTTCTCTGTGGCTTCCTTAGAGTATTGATAGTTTTGTTGTTTTTCTTTTTCTTGAGAGGCGACTTTTACCAGATAGGATAATTGCAGGAATCCGGCTGAGAGAACGGCGTTGTTATCGCCGACCAGGAAACGCTCGACGTACTTATCGGGCTTTTTGTTTTCTTCAAACATATTCGCCAAAGGCACATATATCCAGACAGTATTGCCGACCAGATGGGCGGTTACCTGTAATTTATGTTCCGCGCGGCAGATGCGCTGTATGCCTTCGGCTATGGAGTCCCGGGTAAAACTCGGCGCGGTGGAGGAAGAGCAGCCGGCGATAGACGCCAGGATCAAAAAAGCGCTAAGCCCGGACCTTACCGAATTCTTTGAATATAGCCTCGATCTCATCAAAGTTCAGTTCTCCTTTGGCTACCAGCTCTTTGGCCAGGCGATCGAGGAGCAGTTCCTCGGTTTTAAGCAGCTGCGTTACTTCTCCCAGGCAGGTCTGCATAATATCCTGAACGTCGTGATCCAGT